>NZ_JAQMIL010000041.1:0-80005 GCF_029990105.1 Bradyrhizobium sp. Arg237L
CCGTGCTTCGTCGGCGATGCCGACCCGCTGCTGGTGAGGGTGCCGGGCACCGACCTGCACATGTACGGAACGGTCTGGCTTCTCACACAGGGGGAGACACGGAAGACGAAGCGCGTGCGGCTCTTCGCGGAGTTCGTATCCCGCAGGCTCGCCGCGTACGCTCCGCTTCTCGCCGGGCTGTCCCTATCGCGCGACTGACGCGCGGTGGGTCGCCGGCGACGCTTGCCATAATCCAGTCGGAAGCCTAGCTGCGATCGCTCCAAGCGAAAATCGCGGGTCAATCCCTCGCGCTGCTGACGGTAGTCTTCGGCTATGTCGGCGCTGCGGCGTTGCCAGTGGATTCGAGAAAAGTGGACCGATCGATATTGATAGTTGCTGAAAGCGGCACGGCAGCAAGTGGTCTTCCCGGATATCTATTGCGCGTCGGAGGCTCGGCTCAGTGGCCTGAAATTACTCCGCCGTTGACATCGAGGGCCGGACGAAGATGTTCGGCTCGCTATTCCAGATACGGCGTCAGCACATCTTCGATCCATTTCATGAATGCACGCACTCGGCGCGACAGATTGCTCCGATGTGCTACGACGAGGGACACGGCGAGCGGCCGGCGACGAAAATCGGGTATGATCTCCACAAGCGCTCCACTCTCCAAGTATCGGCCAATCCCCAAGAGTGGCGCCTGAATCAGGCCAAGGCCGGCGAGGGCAGCGGCTTCGTAGGTCTGCGCGCTGTTGACGTGTAGCGCACCTGGCAACTGAAGCGTCGCGTAGCTGTCGCCGTCCGGATATTCCCATCCATAGGGTCTTGCGCCCAGCATCGTCGAAAAATGAATTGTCCGATGTTCCTGACGCTGGAGATCTTCTAGCGATCGAGGAACGCCATAGCGCGCCAGATAGGCGGGACTGGCAGCGTTGACCATACGCAACAGGCCCAGCGGGCGGGCAATCAGCGTCTCGTCCCTGATGGGACCAAGCCGCAATACGCAGTCAAATCCCTCTTGAACCAAATCAACTTGCCGATCCGTACTCGACACCTCCAACTCCAACTCGGGGTGAGTCGCCATGAAATCCGGCAAGGCCGGCACGATCGTTGTGCGCGCCACCTCGGTCGGAAGATCGACCCGTAAGCGCCCGCGAAGTACCACTCGATCGCTCGCGAACATTGAGTGCAGATCATCAACTTCAGCAAGAAGATCGCGGGCGCGGGCATGAAATGCGCGTCCGTCCTCCGTCAACTGCACGCTGCGCGTCGTCCGGTGCAGGAGCCTGACACCGACATCTTCTTCCAGCTTCCGGACCGCGGTCGAGGCTCTCCCCTTTTGGATGCCCAGCCTATCGGCCGCGTGGGTGAAGCTCCCCATTTCCGCGACCGTTATGAAAATGAGGATGGGTTCGAGATTCTGCATTTTCGAGCCTTCGCATTGTTCACCGCGTGAGGAACAGTGAGTTCATTTCCTCGGCATTTATCACACGCAGGAGACACAGTAAGTAGGGGGCCTCGAAGACAGGTGACCCTCGCGGAGAACGCCAAGTGTCTGAAACTATGAACCTTCATCAGGCGCCGGAAGTCATGAACTTGCATCGCGCCCTGTGGGCCGGCCGGATAATGACCGCAGCTGTCGTTGTCGCTCTGGTGGCAGACGGCACTATTCAGCTTTTCGCGCCGGCACAGATCGCGAGCATGTTGCAGGAAACCGGGTTTGCGATGGACCTGAGCCGTGTCGTAGGTCCGATCATCCTCGCCTGTGCCATCCTTTACGCCGTCCCGGCCACCGCCGTCCTCGGCGCGATCTTGGTCACGGGCTTTCTGGGCGGCGCCATCTGTGCCCATGTCCGCATCGGTGAGTTGGGATCGCCACCGGAACTCATTTCCCTGTTGCTGGGCGCGCTGACATGGGGCGGCCTCTACGCGCGTGATGCCCGTGTCCGGGCCCTTTTGCCGCTCATCCGCTGAACCAACAGGGGGCTCTGCCCCCAAGATCAGGAGAAAATACATGTTTTTAGTAATGGGAATCACGGGAAAAGTTGGCGGCGCAACGGCAGAACATCTGTTGGCGCACGGCAAGGAGGTACGCGCGCTGGTCCGCAATCGCGAGAAGGCGACTAACTGGGTGAACCAGGGCGTGGAAATGGTAGACGGCGATTGGAATGATCCGACAGCCATCGAGCAAGCGCTCAAAGGCGTCGACGGCGCGTTCGTCATGTTGCCGGCTGTCTGGGCGCCGTCGCCCGATTACAAAGAAGCAAAGGGCGTGATTGCAAACTATGTCGAGGCGCTCACCAAGGCAGCGCCGCCGCGAGTGGTTGCGCTTTCGTCGATGGGCGCGAACAGAACAAGCGGGCTCGGGATGATCACGGCCTTGTCGCTTCTGGAGCAAGGTTTTCGCGACCTGACATCGCCAACCGCGTTTGTGCGCGCAGGTGGATTCTTTGAAAATTTTCTCTACGGCTTGCAGGTCGCCCGGGGCGGAACGCTACCGGTCTACTACAATCCGACAAACCGGAAATCGACCATGGTCGCGACGAACGACATCGGCGCGGAGGCTGCAACCCTTTTAACCGGGCCAGCATGGTCAGGGCAGCGCGTCCTCGAGCTTGGTTCGATGGTCAGCGCGGATGAAGTCGCGGAGCAATTGGGTGAAGTCCTGAATCTCGACGTGAAGGCCTTTGCAGTCCCGCGTGCAGGATGGGCGGAAGCGTTCGAGCGATTCGGCATTCCGAAGGGCCACACCGGACCTGCCGAAGAAATGTTTGAGGCCGTGAATGCAGGATGGATGGACCTCGGAGTCGAGGGTACGGAGCACGTAGCGGGTACGACGTCCGCACGCGATGTATTCGAGGCCGCGCAGAACGCCGCCAAGGCGTAAGCCGCAGCGGCGGCATGCTCGCGTAGCCGACCCTTTTACGGGTTGATGGCGTCAAGCGATCAGTCGGACCAAGGATCAGCGCAGAAAAGCTGGGTTGGTGCTCAGCCGACGGGAGTTGACGGGCTCGAAGCGCCTAACAGGTGAGTTTGCTTTGACAGTGGCCTCAGGCAGGCCTTGCGGGCCTAGTTCAGGTTTTGCAGCTGCTGCGCGGCGGTCGCCGTGTCACGGCATCGTGCAGCAGCTCTGCGACGCTTTCGAGGTCCCGGGCGTTAATCGCCGCAATGTAGTGACCATAGAACTCCTTGAGGTCCGTATTTGACATTAGAGCATGATCCGGAAAAGTGGACACCGGTTTTCCCTCGCGACAAACGCGAAGCGTTTGCGCGGAGATCATGCTCAAACAAAGAGCTAGAGCGCGATGACGATTCGAAGAAAAGTCATCACGCTCTAGTCTGCTCCTTTGTTGCAATCAGTTTGCGGGCCTTCAGGCCAACAGCCCACCATCGACGTTCACGATGGTCCCAGTGATCTGGCGGGCGGCGGGACTTGCGAGGAAGGCGACGGCGGCGGCGATATCCGCAGGCGCGCCATAACGGCCCAACGGGATGAGGCTGCGCTGGAAGTCCGAGAACTCACCGTCCGCGGGGTTCATGTCGGTGTCGGTTGAGCCCGGCTGGACCAGATTAGCCGTAATGTCGCGTGGCCCAAGCTCGTGCGCCAGACCGCGGGTGAAGGACTGCAGCGCGGACTTGGTCATGAAATAGACCGTACCGGTCGCCCCGACGATGCGCTCTGCGCCGGCGGAACCGATGGTGATCACACGGCCGCCCGCGCCAAGGTGGGGGATGGCCGCTTGCGTGACGAGTACGGGGCCGCGGACGTTGACTGCGAGAAGCGCGTCGATGTCGTCCACCTTGAAGTCGGCGATCGTATCGTAGAGCGCGATGGCGGCGTTGTTGACGAGAATGTCCAGCCCCCCCAACGCTCCGACGGCCTCATCGACGGACCGTCTATTGGCGACCGGATCGGCGCTGTCGGCCTGGATGGCTACGCCACGGCGGCCATGCCGCTCGATCAACGTCACCACCGCTTGGGCGCGCTCGGTGGCGTGCTGAAAGGTCAGGGCGACGTCCGCACCGTTCTCAGCGAGCACGAGCGCGATGGCCGCCCCGATCCCCCGAGAGCCACCGGTCACAAGTGCCCGTTTTCCGGCCAAACTGATCATCATTCGTCCTTTTATGCAGTGATCGTTGCATATTTCATATTTCCTAGAATCGTTGCGCAGGGGCGTCAATATGTTTATGTAGTGATCGATGCAAAAAAAGGATCAGTGCTCATCAGAATGCGCACGCCGTGGACGTGGTCGGCCGCGCGCGTTTGACCGTGAAGCCGCGCTGGCGCAGGCAATGAAGCTGTTCTGGATCAAGGGCTACGAGGGGACTTCGGTTGCAGACCTAACGGAGGCGATGGGCGTGGGTTCGACCAGTCTCTATGCCGCCTTCGGCTCGAAGGACGAGCTGTATGCCGAAGCGCTTCGCTTCTACTCCGCGACCTATGAGGACTTGGTCCTAGGGCGGTTTCGCAAGGCCGCCACGGCGCGCGACGCGGCGCTGGCGTACCTGCGAGACTCCGCGGCTGCAATGACGGGATCGGATTGCGACCTGCCTCACGGATGCATGGTCACGCTGGCGACGGTTGGAAGCGATGGCCACACCGAACTGGGCGACCTGATGCGTACGGCACGGGGTGGCGCGTTTGATGTGCTCACGGCTCGTTTGGAAAAGGGCGTCGCAGAAGGGGAGCTGCCAAAATCTCTCGATGTCGCCAAGCTCGCGAGGTTTCTGCAAACTGTGCAGAGCGGGATGGCGATCCGAGCCCGTGACGGCGCCGACAGGGCCGAACTCCAGGCTGTAGCCGAGATTGCCATGGCTGGGTGGGACGGTATCGTCTCCAGCGAGCGTCGGGCGGATTAGTTTTCCGCCTCAGCTCGAAGAGCTGAGGCGGAAAGCGTAATCAGCCATTCCTCGCACCAACCATGGTGGGTTACACCTTCTCTCTTCACGCGTTGAGACGATGGACGCCGGTACTCGGCTAACTATCCTAGACAGCTCGGGCATGTCGTGCCGCGAGAATGCGGACGCGCACCCCCTCACATACTCCCCGTCATGCCCCGCGAAGGCGGGGCATCCAGTATCCCGCGGCTTCTCGGTTCAAGCTCTGACGCCTCTGGAATACTGGATCGTCCGGTCAAGCCGGACGATGACAGCGGAGAGCTGTTTGACAATTGCATCAGAACCCACCAGGTCGCCGGGTCAACTGCTGTTCGCACGGTTGAGCTTGCGTGATCCCCTCGCGGTCGTGCCGCCGCGCGGCACATCAGCGCTCTCGCTTTTCACGTGCTCGATGAATGCACGCAGTTTGGGCAGGACCTGACGTTTCCCTGGATAGTACAGAAAGACCCCCGGCACGGTGACGGCGAACGGCGTCAGTAGCGCTTGCAATTGGCCTTCAGCCATTGGCGCTCTGGCAAGCGGACCGGGCAGTTGCGCGAGGCCCAAGCCTTGTATCGCCGCTTCGAGGAGTGTGGGGTAGTCGTGGGCAATCAGCGGTCCCGAGACGATCGCCTCCACCGTCCTGTTGCCGTCGACAAAGGGCCAGGGCGCAATCGACCCGTTCGAGCGGCGCATGCGCAGGCAGGCGTGGTCTCGCAGATCGTCGATGCGCTCCGGCTGTTGCCGTCGCCGCAGATATTCGGGGCTGCCGACGACCACCCACGGGAACGGCGGCGTCAGCCGCACCGCGACCATGTCGGCGGCGATGAACTGGCCCAGCCGGATGCCTGCATCAAACCCTTCGGCCGCAAGGTCGACCAGTTCCGCGCTTGCGGCGATCTCCACTTCGACTTCGGGATAGGTCCGGCAGAAGGATGCGATCAGCGGCTCCAACAGAAACGGCACCACCGCGCGCGGCACCGAGAGGCGCAATAGTCCGGCCGGGCGCTGCCCCAGCTCACGTGCGACCTCGCTTGCGGCGACGAGCTCGGCGAAGGCGGGCTTCGCGCGCGAGATGAATCGCTCACCGGCTTCGGTCAGACCGACGCTGCGCGTGGTGCGGACGAACAGCGCCGCACCGACGCGCGCCTCCAAGGCGCGCACGGCCTGGCTGATCGCCGATGGAGTGACCCCGAGTTCCGCGGCCGCTTTGCGGAAGTTGCGGTGCTGCGCGACACTCAGGAACGCCTCCACGCCGTCGAGCGCGCCGTGCCTGACTGTGAAGTTGTGCTTCATGGCTCATCGACATTATCGCGGATAGTCGCTCGCCGGAAGCGGTCGTATTTATGCGGTGAGACCTGACGCTTTAGGAGAGTGTTGCGATGACCGATATCCTCAATGGCGTGCGCGATCACTATCGCGCGACCGGCCTGACCGAGCGGCTGAAGACGGCGCTCGTGGCGTTCGGGCCGGAGAAACAGCGGCTGATGCCGCAGCAGCTGGCCGCGCTCGACCAGTTTCACACCCGCGGGCTCGCAGCGACCGCCGAGCTTGCCAGGTTGGCCGGAATTGCCGCCGAGATGTCGGTGCTGGACGTCGGTTCGGGCGTCGGCGGGCCGGCGCGCTTTTTGGCCGCGACCTATGGCTGCCGGGTGACGGGCGTCGATCTCAGCGACCCATTCGTGGATGCGGCGCGCTATCTGACCGAGCGAACGGGGCAGGGTGAGCGGGTGTCGTTTGAGACAGCCAGCGCGCTGGACCTTCCGTTCGACGACGGCCATTTCGACGTCGTGCTGTTGCAGCATGTGGCAATGAACATCTCTGATCGGGCGCGGCTCTACCGCGAGATCCGGCGCGTGCTGAAGGCAGGCGGCAGGTTTGCAATCTACGATGTCGTGCTGAACGACGGCGAGCCGCACTATCCCGTTCCCTGGGCACGAACGCCGGCTACAAGTTTTCTTCTGACCGCCGCCGCGACGCGCGAGGCGATTGAACCAGCCGGTTTCCGCAACGTCGCATGGCGAGACGACACAGAGGCCGCCAAAGCCTGGATCGCTGAGTTGCGTGCGTCGGGTCCGCCGCCTTCGCCCAATCTCGGCGTGGTGATGGGGCCGGACTTCGCGCAGCTTGCAGCCAACTTGGGACGAAACTTGATGGAGGGCCGGGTCGGCATCCTGAGCGCAGTGTTCGAGGCCGCGTCGGTCAACACCTGATAGGAGGTCCAATGTCTCCGGCAACCGTTTTCCAGATACATCTCGTGATGGGCTACGTCCCGTGGCTGCTTTGCTTCGGCGCGTATGTGTGGCCCAAGCTCAAGGCGATGGACCAGGTCGAGGCGCAACGCGCCATCGCAACCCTGCACAGCTTCCGCTTCTTCGGCCTCGTCTTCCTCGTTCCCGGCGTCGTCGGCCCCAATCTGCCGGCTGGCTTCGCCACCTTCGCCGCCTACGGTGACCTCGCAACCGGGGTGCTGGCAATCATGGCGCTTGTCACGGTCAACATACGTCCGCTGTTTTGGCTGTTCGTCGTCGCCTTCAATCTCGTCGGCGCGGCCGACATCATCGTCGACTACTACCACGGCAACGCGGTCGGCCTAGCCGCGCTGGCGGGGGAGTTGGGCGCCACTTACGCGATCCCGATCATCTACGTGCCTGTGCTGATGATCACGCACGTCGCTGCATTCTATTTGTTGGCGCGTGGTCAGGTCCGGGCGGCTCGCACTCTCCCGAGCTGGTCCAATGCGCGCTAGCGACCGCAGCCGCGCCTGGATCGTGGTGGTGCTGCTCTTCATGTTCATGGTGATCAATTTCGCCGACAAGGCGGTGATCGGGATCGCCGCAGTGCCAATCATGCAGGAGCTGCAACTGGGCCCGCGCCAGTTCGGGTTGGTCGGTTCCAGCTTCTACTTGCTGTTCGCAGTCTCGTCAGTCGCGACCGGCTTTCTCGTCAACCGGGTACAGACGCGCTGGGTGCTATTGGCGATGAGCTTCATCTGGGCGCTGACGCAGTTTCCGATGATCGGCTCGGTTGGGTTGGAAACCCTGGTGGCATGTCGCATCGCACTCGGGATCGGTGAAGGTCCGACAGCACCGGTGGCGCTGCATTCCGCCTACAAATGGTTCCCCAACGAAGTGCGCACCCTTCCGACTGCTGTCATTCTGCAAGGCGGGGCGATCGGCGTCCTGGTGGCATTGCCGCTGCTGAACTGGATCATTGTGCGTTGGACCTGGCATTGGGCGTTCGGCTCGCTCGGCCTGGTCGGCCTCGTTTGGTGCGCGTTGTGGCTTGTCTTCGGCCGCGAAGGGGCGTTGGACACCGAGAGCGCAAAGCCAAAGGAAGCAGCGCAATCGTCCCTACGGGTCGGCTACGCGCAATTGCTGCTGAGCCCCACGATCTTGGCGTGCTGGGCGGCGTCGTTCGGGGCCAACTGGGCCCTGTCGCTGGCGCTCTCGTGGCAAGGCGCTTATCTGGTCAAGGGTCTTGGCCTTGCGCAAAGCTCGATCGGTTTCCTGGGAGCGCTGCCCGCTGGTGGCAGCGCGGTCGCGATGCTTGCGACCGGCTGGTATTCGCAACGCCTGCTGTCACGCGGCGTATCGAGCAGAGTGGCGCGCGGCATCCTCGGCGGATTGAGTGTCGTCCTTGGCGGCGCTGCGCTGGCGCTGCTGCCGTACGTTCCGGGCATCCCCGTCAAGATTGCCCTGACAACACTCGGGGTGGCGCTGCCTTCGGCGATCTACATCATCAGCAATGCCGTCGTTGGTGAAATCACTCCGGTAGCGCAACGGGGCGCACTGCTCGCGATCGGCACCGCAGTTGCGAGTTCAGCCGGTCTGCTCGCACCCTATGTCATGGGCAGTGTTATTGAGAGCGCCACGACACCGCTCGACGGGTTCAACACCGGCTTCTTCATGTGTGGGGTCATTATGCTGGTGGGTGGCGTCATCGCCATCGCGTTCGCAAATCCCGAGCGCGAGGCAAAACGGCGGTCGAGGCGGGGCCGGCCGCTCACGCATGCGCAGGCGGAGAAATGGATTCCGGGCTCGATGCGGAGCCTGTCACCGGGCCGCGCTTTGCGCGGACCCTGTGGCATCACCCCGGAATGACAAGCGTGGATTTGGCGCGCGGCGTGCGACAAATCAACCCGACGGGCAAATCACCAAAAGTCTGTCTATCCCATCTCGCAAAAATAAACCGCTTAACCCGTCGGGCAAATCATCGCTATGACTCCGCGCGTCTCACGGCGGATGAGGGGCGGGTCGCGATCGTCACGAACGTTGCGGTGGGATGCGGTGGACGAGGGTGTCGCGACTGACGAGCGTGGCACTCGCGGACGGCGAAGTCGTGTGGTCCTGGCGCCCCGACGCTGGCGCTAAGCTCGCGAGCAGCAACAGCTGCCGCGGGTGACGGTGGCAAAAGAGCCCGGTCACCGGGGAGAGCACGAAGTAAGCCGTAAACCATCGCGCAGGGAAAGCCGGAATGCTTCGGTTGAACCTGTGGTCCTACCCCCGTGCTTTTTGTTGCACGGGACCCATGGGTGCAACCAGCACCCGGCTTTCCCTGCGCCCTCTGATCTCGAGGAGGGTGGAAAGTGAAGCAAACCTCGGGCGCAACGCGCCGCGAGAATGCGGACTCACATCCCCTCACCACACTCCACCGTCATGCCCGCGAAGGCGGGCATCCAGTAACCGGCGGCCTCTCGGCTCAAGCACGACTGCCTCTGGAATACTGGACCGTCCGGTCAAGCCGGACGATGACAGCGGAGAGCTGTTTGAAATTTGAATCAGGCGACGCCGCAGGGACAACAGTCGTAGGATCGGTAGAGCGCAGCGAAACCCATCAATTCGCACGGCTTGCTCCATCGCGATGGGTTTCGCTGTGCTCTACCCATCCTACGGCCTGTCGTGACGGTGCAGGTATCTCAATCGCGGGCGACCCGCGGGGTCTTGTCGGTCCACTCCGGAGGGGCGCCGATCTTGCCGGCGACAAGTCCCATGAGGCCGGGCGCACGACCAAAGTTGTCGCATGTGGCATATTTCGGTTCGCCGCCCAGCCACGATTGCACGCGCTGACCGGAGGGCAGCGAGATATCCAGGGCGCCCGGCTCCTTGCCGGTGGCGAGCATCCGCGAGAACTCGTTGCCGAACTTGGTTGCCAAGCCATAGGCGTCGCCGACTTCGGAAACGCGAGGGTTGTCCATGATCGAATTTGCGCCACGGGCCCATACCATCGCAGCGCGCTGCACGCCGCTCCTGTCGATGGCTTCTGCCTCGACGGCAAGGCCACCCAGGCCGATGGGAAGACGCGGAACGCTGACCGGCAAGGCTGCGCCGGTGCCCAAGGTCACCGCGGTCGACACGCCGGCTGCGGCCTTGTCGGTCGGCAACACGTCGGTGACGACAGTTCGAACGTTCAGGTCGGCAGGTTCACGTGGTGAGACGATTTGAAACTTGTCGCTCAGCGCGACACAGACCTCGCGATCGAGCGCGTTTGCGACCAGCGCGCGATCTTGCGCCGTCTTCACCTGCGCCAACGCACTATGGGCAAAAGTCGTCGGAACGATGCGCACAGTCTTCACGGACGCCAATGCGTTGGCGTCGACGTAATTCCTCGACTTCGAGAGCATGCCCTTCTGCTCTCCCAGATTGTTGTACGTTGCCAGCGTGCCCGCCGTTTTCTGAGGCATGGAAGCGCATCCGGCCACCATCAGAGCGAGTGGCAGAGATACAGTTCGCAACCGCGAATGGGGCATTCTTGTCACAGCGCGGCTCCGGGCATAAGATGCATTGATGCATCTAGTCGTAACCGCAACTTGGAGTCAAGATGCATTAATGCATCTTATTTGGAGTGAGTATAATTATGGCCGAGCGACGTCGTGGCGGGGAGTTGGAAGAGGCAATCCTGGAGGCCGCGTGGCTCGAACTGGCCGAGCGCGGTTATGCCGGGCTGACGATGGAGGCGGTCGCGGAAAGGGCAGGGACGAGCCGTCCCGTGCTTGCGCGCCGATGGGACGGAAAGGCGCCGCTCGCCATCGCGGCCATTCGGCGGCAAATGGCGAAGCACCCACTGGAGGTGCCGGATCGGGGCGATGTGCGAACGGAGTTGCTGGAGTTTCTGAAGCGGGCGGCTGATCGCGCCGCCGGAACGGCGGCGGCCTTCACCCTGTTTTCGAGCAATTATTTCTCGGAGAACTGGTCGACACCGAAGGATCTGCACGCCGCCCTCATCGAAGGTGGAGCACGACCTTTTTCGGTGATTCTGGAACGCGCCGTGAAGCGCGGTGAGATCGATGCAGCAAAGCTGACGCCTCCGGTGGCTTCTCTGCTCGGCGACCTCTTTCGGTACCACGTCATCATGAACTTTTCGGCGCCGCCGCCGTCCCTGCGGAAAGCCTGGGTCGACACCGTGTTCCTGCCGTTGGTCCAGGTCAGGTAGGCGAGGCGGTGCTTGATCGATAAGTGGCCATGTACTATTTGATGTTACATGAGACGAGATAGCCGGTTATCTGGGGTGCTCCACGTGCTGCTGCACATGGCCGAGCACGGTGGCCCCGTGACATCAGAGGTGCTGGCGAAAGCGATGTGCACCAATCCGGTCGTGATCCGGCGGATCATGGCGGGGCTGCGCGACTGCGGCTACGTCCGATCCGAAAGGGGGCATGGCGGCGGATGGGTGCTGGCGCGCAATCTGGAAGAGGTGACGTTGCGCGATGTCTATGACGCGCTGGGCTGCCCGTCATTGCTTGCGATGGGCAATCGGACCGATGCGCCGGACTGCCTGGTCGAACAGGCCGTCAATGCCGCGCTCGACAAAGCGTTTCATGATGCGGAGGCGCTCCTGCTCGCGCGTCTCGGCGAAGTTTCGCTGGCGATGCTGAGCGCCGACTTCCATGCGCGACTTTCGGCCCGCAAAGGCGCGCGCCGAACGGAGATCGATCATGTCCACTGAAGACGGCGCGAAGTTCTTTCTGAGCGCCTTCTCCGATCCGCAAGCCGTCCGAACAGATGCTCGATCTGGCAGCGCGCAGCACTGGCATTGGGGATGAAATGGAGTCCGGCTCAGCCCTCGAAATAACAGGGTTGGTCGAGATCGGCGATCAGCCCCGGCTGCTTCGGCTCCCAGCCAAGCAATGCGCGGGTTCGCGCGCTGGAGGTGGGGACGTCGGCGCCTGCGAACTGTGCGAACCAGCCGAAATGCCCGGCCGCCTCTTCGGGGGATTTGCTGACGACGGGCACGTTCAGGCGGCGGCCGATCACCGCGGCGATCTCCTTGAACGGCACGCCTTCTTCGGCGATCGCGTGAAACGGACCTCCGGCTGCACCGCGCTCCATCGCGAGGCGGTAGACACGGGCGGCGTCGAACCGATGCGCGGCCGGCCAGCGGTTGAGGCCGTCACCGACATAGGCCGAGACGCCTTTCTCTCGGGCGATGCGGATCAGGATCGGAACGAAGCCGTGATCGCCCTGGCCGTGGGTCGATGGCGGAAGACGGACGACCGAGGCGCGCACGCCGCGCGCAGCCAAAGCGGCGGCCGCAACTTCCGACTTGCGCGGGAAGTTGGCGGCGTGCGGATCTTCCTCGGTCGCAAGGCGCCCCGGAGCCAGCAGCGCGACACCGCCGGTGACGAGCAGGGGACGTTCGGAGCCCTCGAGCACGGCGCCGATCGCCTCGATGGCGCGCCGGTCCATCTCGCAGTTCTCGATGAATTTCGAGAAGTCATGGTTGAAGGCCAGATGGATCACGCTATCAGCCGCCGCCGCACCGCTGCGCAGGCTGTCGTGATCTTCGAGCGATCCGCGATGCACTTCCGCGCCGGCAGTGGTGAGGGCCGCTGCTCCCGTATCCGAGCGGGTGAGACCGATCACCCGGTGGCCGGCGGCGATCAGTTCGTGGACAACGGCGGAGCCAACGAATCCAGTGGCGCCGGTAACAAAGACACGCATGAGGAAGTCTCCAGAGTTAAGCCGGAGCGCACTGTCCGCGTGAGCGATATCCTGGTAAAGTAGTGATGTTATCAGGGTATAATGGCTAACAGGATGAGCATTTCAGCCGCGAACGAGAACCTGCTCGGGGCGTACTTGAAAGACCGCCGCACCAAGCTCGATCCCGCTGCGTTCGGCTTGTCCGGGACACGGCGGCGCACTCCCGGGCTCCGGCGGGAGGAGGTGGCCCAACGCGCCAACATCAGCGCGACCTGGTACACATGGCTGGAACAGGGGCGAGGGGGCGCGCCATCGGCCGACGTGCTCAATCGCATCGCCCGCGCGCTGATGCTGACGGAGGTCGAGCGCGAGCATCTCTTCCTGCTCGGCCTCGGCCGTCCGCCCGAAGTTCGTTACCAGGCGACCGAAGGCGTGACGCCGCGGCTGCAACGCGTGCTCGATGCGCTCGAGGTCAGTCCGGCGCTGGTGAAGACCGCGACCTGGGACGTCGTCGCCTGGAATTGCGCAGCGGCCGTGGTGCTGACCGATTACGGATCGCTGCCGCCGGAGCAACGCAACATCCTGCGCATGATCTTCTGCGATCCGCGCGTGCGTGCCGCGCAGTTCGATTGGGAAAGCGTCGCGCGGTTCGTGGTTGGTGCATTCCGGGTCGATGCGGCGCGCGCCGGCGCCACCGAGAAGGTCGGTGCGCTCGTGGAAGAGCTCTGCCGGCTGAGCCCCGAATTCGAGGCGCTGTGGCGCGCCAACGACGTCCACGGTTACGGCGAGGGCGTCAAACGCCTGCGGCATCCGATCCTTGGGCCGATCAGTTTCGAATATTCGGCCTTCGCCGTGGACGGCCGGCCCGATCTCGGCATGGTGGTCTACAATCCGGCGACGCCGGCGGACGCCGAACGCGTCAGGTCGCTGATCGAATCGAGATCGGCTGATAGCCGGGAATGAGTTCGCAAAAAAGTGAGCTGGAGCGAGCCTCCGCATGTCGACTTTGGCGCCTCGCGTTCGTCTTGGAGCCAGGGATAGCTGCTGTGGAGACAGGGAATGAAGGATGCTCACTATCGCTGGGTGATTGTCGGAGCCGGCGGGCTTCTGGGCTGCGTTGCCATCGGCGGGATGTTCTCGCTGCCGGTTTTTCTGCTGCCGATCACGCGGGACACCGGCTGGTCGGTCACCGGCGTGTCCAGCGCCATGACCATCGGCTTCCTGGCGATGGCGTTCACGAGCATGATCTGGGGAACCCTGTCCGATCGGCTCGGACCGCTGCCGGTGGTGCTGACCGGGTCGATCGTGCTTGCGGCAAGCCTGGCGCTGGCCAGCCTTGCCTCATCGCTGGTCGCGTTTCAATTCATCTTCGGCCTGATGGTGGGCGGCGCGGCCGCCGCGATCTTCGCGCCGATGATGGCCTGCGTCACCGGGTGGTTCGACACCCATCGCAGCCTTGCCGTGTCACTGGTTTCGGCAGGAATGGGGATGGCGCCCATGACCATGTCGCCGCTCGCCGCCCGGCTCGTCTCGATCCATGACTGGAGAACCTCGCTTCAGATTCTTGCCGTCGTCGTCGCCTGCATCATGATTCCCATATCGTTGCTGGTGCGCCGCCCGCCGGCGCTTGAGCGCGAACACGCGCCTGCCTCCGGCGAGAGCGAGCCGCAGCCGGCGATGTCGCTGGCGCAAGCGCTGCGCTCGCCGCAGTTCATCGTTCTGCTCGCGACAAATTTCTTCTGCTGCGCCACCCATTCGGGGCCGATCATCCATACCGTGAGCTATGCGATAAGCTGCGGGATACCGATGATCGCCGCCGTCACGATCTACAGCGTGGAAGGTCTGGCGGGGATGGGCGGCCGTATCGCGTTCGGCCTGCTCGGCGACCGCTTTGGCGCCAAGCGCGTGCTGGTCTCAGGGTTGTTCGCCCAGGCATTCGGCGCGCTCGCCTACGCCTTCGTGCGCGAGCTTACCGCATTCTACGCCGTGGCGGCGGTGTTCGGCTTCATCTATGCCGGCACCATGCCGCTCTATGCCGTGCTTGCGCGGGAGAATTTTCCGTTGCGGATGATGGGCACCGTGATCGGCGGAACGGCGATGGCAGGCAGCCTGGGCATGGCAACGGGGCCGGTGGCGGGAGGTTTGATCTACGACACCTTCGCCAATTACGCATGGCTTTACATCGGCTCCTGGGCCGTTGGACTTGGCGCCTTCCTGATCGCGTTGACGTTCAGGCCGTTTGCCAAGGTCAAAGCCGAGCCCGCGCCAGTGCCGGCGTGAGGAGGAACTCGATAGATGCGTTGGCGATCTAGCGCGTCTTCCTTGTGCGCCAGCGCTTCAGCGCAGCTTCCATCGACTGGCGGATCGTCATGTGGAATTCGGCCATCTCCTCCATGCGACTGCGCGTCTTTCCGCGGGCAGCGATGCCCGCGCCCTGCTTCAAGAGTTCGGCGAGCGCATCGAGCAGGCGATTCTGCTCGGTCAGCATACCCTCGTAATTGTCGGACACTTCATAGAGCACACGTTTGCTGCCGCGTTGGCCGTGGCGGCGCGCCAGCGTGTATTTCTCCAGGAGCCGGGCGGCGACGCTGGCGGTGCTCTTGCTCATCTCGAGATCGGCCGCCATGCGGTCGAGGCTGACCGGCTCCGGGAACAGCAGCAGATAGCCGTAGAGGCGGGCGGCCGCCTGCGGAACGCCCCAAGGCACCAGCAGCCGCGCCACGTCTTCGATGAAGCGCTGTTCGGCGCCGGTCGGACCTTTGTTTGACATATTCGGCATTTCCCGAATATACTGAATATTGCGGATTTGTCCAAAGATGGGGCGACAGAGCGGAGAGCTGCCATGGTCGCCACGCCTGAGTCTTGCGCCCGAACCCGCGCCTTCGCGCGCGTCATGGGCCCCTGGTTCGTCATCGTTCCCGGAATCATCCTCCTGCGCGCACCGGAGATGGGCACGTTTGCCGCCACGTTCTTCGAGAACCAGTTGTTTCCCTGGTTTGCTGGCGCACAGCTGCTATTCCTCGGACTCCTGATCATCGCCCTTCACCCATATTGGTCGAGCGCGCCGGCGGTGATCATTTCGCTTTTCGGCTGGATCCTGGCGCTTCGTGGCGTCGTGCTGATGGCGGCGCCGCAACTGATCGAGCGCGGCGCGGCTGCGTCGGTGAACCTGCTGCCGCTGGTGCGGTTCGGATTCGGCGCGCTCGTCGCGATCGGTCTCTATCTCACTTACGTCGGCTGGATGGCCAAACCCGTCGCATCGGTCGCGATCAACGGCCCATGAACGGGCGCCAATCATCGGGAGCCATGTCATGGTGAAAGTCACCCTTCAGATCGTGGTCTGGACCGCGATCGTGGCCGCCATGATCCTGTGGCCGGCCGGCACCCTGGCTTATCCCGGAGGCTGGGCGTTCCTCGCCGTATTCGCGATCGGCGGCCTTGCGATCACCCTGTGGCTCGCCAAGCGCAATCCGCGCCTGTTGCGCGAGCGCATGAGTTCGCCGGTGCAGCGTGACCAGAAGCTGTGGGACCGGATCTGGCTGACGCTCTTCATCGTGCTGTTCTGCGCCTGGATGATGTTCATGTCATGGGATGCCGCGCGCACGGGATTTACCGCGGTGCCGGTCTGGCTGCAGGTGGTTGGCGGCGTCCTGACCGTGCTCTATCTGCTCGGCGTGTGGTGGACCTTTCGGGAAAATACCTTTGCCGCCCCCGTGGTGAAGATCCAGGAGGATCAGCGGGTGATCGATACCGGCCCGTACGCCATTGTCCGGCACCCGATGTATGCGAGCGCTTTGCTCCTTATCGTCGGTCTGCCGCTGCTGCTCGGCTCCTGGATCGGTCTTGCGATGTCGGTGGTGTTCATTCTCGGCATCGCATGGCGAACCCTGCATGAGGAGGGCGCATTGAGGGCGGAGCTCAAAGGTTACGATGAGTACGCCGCGCGCGTGCGCTATCGGTTCATCCCCTCGGTCTGGTAGCCTCGGTCATTGACGATGGCGCAAACAGCCGCGAAAACCGGGGCAGGGCCGCCCGTTTTGTGAAGCCGGCGGCTAGCTGTCGTCTCATGACGCGCCGAAAGAAATTGGAACGGAAGCAGCCATCAGTGCCGCTGGAACTTGGTCCGGAAAAGTGAAACCAGTTTTCCGTCGCGACAAACGCGAAGCGTTTGCGCGGAGATCATGCTCAAACAAAGAGATGAGATCATGATCACATTGCGTCCAATCGGATCATGATCTTATGTGATAAGAGCGGAATGCTGAGAGGCCAAATCAATGTGTCACGCGAAACCTTCCAGATGGACGTAATTCGATGAGATCCACGCGCCTGAAACCGGCAACCAAGCCGGGCAAAGAACCCAAGCTCTCGCGCACGCAAGCACCTGGAGATTTGTCCCCGGTGGACTGGCAGCGCGGCTTGCGACGCCAGTTTGGCCGGGAGCAGGCCTTCGGGCTCGAGAATCTGGGCAGCGAACCGTACTTCTCCGAGTTTCGGGTCAGCAATCCCGCATCGGAATCCAGCTATCGCGTTGCGATTCGAGGGTTGGGACCCGGTGGCAATTTCTGTTCATGCCCCGACTATGCCACCAGCGAGTTGGGAACATGCAAGCACATCGAATTCACGCTTGCCCGGCTTGAGAAAAAGCGCGGCGCCAGGGCGGCGTTTGCGCGCGGCTACCAACCTGCATTTTCCGAACTGTATTTGCGCAATGAGGGCAAACGCAGCGTGTATTTTCGCGCCGGAACGGATTGTCCGCCGGCGGTGAGCAAGGCCGCCGGCGAGTTGTTCGACGTCGCACGCAACGGAATCCTGCCAGAGGAGCGCTTCGGCGAACTTGAACCGTTCATGGCCGTGACATCGAAACACGGTCATGAACTCCACGCCTATGACGATGCGCTCGATTTCGTCGCAGGAAGGCGCGATGCGGATCGGCGGGCGTCAAAACTCGAGCAGTTGTTCCCCCGTGGTGCCGCGGATCCCAAGCTTCTGGCGCTTCTGAAGGTGCCGCTCTATCCCTACCAGGCTGAGGGCGCGCTGTTCGCGGTGCGGGCGGGTCGGGCGCTGATCGGCGACGAGATGGGACTGGGCAAGACCATCCAGGCGATCGCGGCGACGGAGATATTGGCGCGGCATTTTGGCGTCTCGAAAGTCTTGGTGATCTGCCCGACTTCGCTCAAGTACCAGTGGCAAAGCGAGGTAACGCGTTTCTCGGGGCGACAGGGCGAAAATGCGGCGCGCGTCATCAGCGGTGGCCGGGCGCAGCGGCAGAAGGAGTACGCCCTGGACGATTTCTGCAAGATCACGAATTACGAGAAGCTCAAGCCCGATCTGGACCTGATCGCCGCCTGGGCGCCCGAACTGGTCATCGTCGATGAAGCGCAACGTGTGAAGAACTGGAACACCATTGCGGCGCGCGCCTTGAAGCGCATCGATAGTTCCTATGCGATCGTGCTCACCGGGACGCCTCTGGAAAACAAGTTGGAAGAGTTGATCTCCATCGTTCAGTTCGTCGATCAACACCGGCTTGGACCGACCTGGAAGCTGCTGCACGAGCATCAGGTCAGGGACGAAGCCGGGCGTGTCACCGGCTATACCGGATTGGAGAAGATCGGCCAAACGCTCGCACCGGTCATGATCCGCCGCCGCAAATCCGAGGTGCTGCGGCAACTGCCGAGCCGGACCGATCAGAACTTGCTGGTGCCGATGACCGAGATGCAAATGCTGCACCACCGGGACAACGCGGATCAGGTGGCGAAGATCGTCCAGCGCTGGCGCAAGACCAGGTTTCTGTCGGACAAGGATCAGCGGCGGCTGGCCTGTGCGCTACAGAACATGCGCATGTCGTGCAACAGCACCTATCTGCTGGACCAGGAGACCGACCACGGAGTCAAGGCCGACGAGTTGGCGGCGCTGTTCGATCAATTGTTCGCCGAGCCCGACGCCAAGGCGGTCGTATTCTCGCAGTGGACGCGGACCCACGACATCATCATCCGCCGCCTCGAGGCGCGCGGGCTGGGCTACGTCAGTTTCCACGGCGGCGTGCCATCGGACAAGCGGCCGGCGCTGGTCGCGCAGTTTCGTGACGATCCTGCCTGCCGCGTCTTCCTGTCCACCGACGCCGGCAGCACCGGGCTCAATTTGCAGCATGCCTCGACACTGGTGAACGTGGATTTGCCGTGGAATCCGGCGATCCTTGAGCAGCGCATCGCGCGCGTCCATCGCCTGGGCCAGGCCCGGCCGGTGCGGGTTATCAATTTCGTGGCAAAGGGCACCATTGAGGAGGGCATGCTGTCGGTGCTGGCCTTCAAGCGCTCGCTGTCGGCGGGAATTCTCGACGGCGGCAGCGGCGAGATTTCGCTCGGCGGATCGCGTCTCACTCGCTTCATGAAGGAGGTGGAAAACGTCACTGGAAACATGGGTGACGGCGAGACCGTGACGCCAGCCGAGGAAGTGAGGAATATCCCTGCGACCGATGATGCCGAAGCTGTGGAAGATGCAGGTGCATTTGTGGACGTTGGTGCCGGCAAGATGGCGATCGTGCGGACTGATGGTTCCGGAGCGCCGCCGCACGGCGGAGGCTCCGATCCGTGGCAGGCGCTGGTGCAGGTTGGCGTGCAACTCATGGGCGCTCTAGCCGCTGCCAACGATCCGGACGCTCCGAGTCATCCATGGATTGAGCGTGATCCGACCACCGGTGTGCAAAACCTCAAAGTGCCGCTGCCTCCGCCGGAAGCTGCAACACAACTTGCCAGTGCGCTTTCCGCGCTCGCGGAAAGCTTGCGGAGCAGGAATACTTGACAGAGCCGCGGACGGATTTTGATGAGGCGGCCGACGGTTGGCGTTTTCGAATTTGCGGCCGCAGAATTGTACGCTATCCTTTAAGCGAATGATCGAGCGGGGTGGGCCTGGTTTGGCTTGCGTCAGCTTCATTGCGCCCAACGACAAGCAGGAAATCCAATGGCACGCGTTCGCTGTATCACCGAGATGGGCATGGGCGTCGATGTTCACGGCAAGGACGCGACCAAGGCAGCCAGGCGCGCGGTCTCGGACGCCATCCGCCATTCGAGCCTCGGCTTCTTCCGCATGCTCGGCAAGACCGCCAACGACATGTTCGTCGATGTCACCATTGGCGTGCCGAATCCCGATGCGGTCGATACGGCAGTTGTTGCGAAGGAACTGCCCTACGGCACGGTGACCGTCACCGCGGTCAAAGGCGGGCTCGAGATTCCGGCCGAGCAGGGCAGCGATACCATCATCATCGCCAACGCCGCCGTCATCGTCAGCCTCGACGGCAGCAAGCCGGGCTAGGCATCTGGTGCCTGATAGTTAGGCTTGCCAAGCTGTTTTCGGCGTGAAAAACAACAAGCAGACGGTTTGCTCGTCGAGCTTGCCGCGTAGGCGTTAACGTCAACCAACGCATATCCGCACAACGGAGTTTGTGCCATGCTTGGTTTGACCGACACTCAGTCGGCTTTCGTGCTCGGTGTTTTCCTCAGCGGCACGCACAGCTTCACCAAACATCCGCAAGATGTCATCATGCTGCGCAAAGGGCTCGGCATCGACGGCGACGCGCATTGTGGGCCGCTGGTCAGGCACCGCTTCGATGCGGAACGAGACCCGGCGCGGCCGAACCTGCGGCAGGTTCATCTCATCCAGGCGGAGCTCATCGACGATCTGACCCGCAAGGGTTTCGTCGTACGGCCCGGCGACCTCGGCGAGAACATCTCTACGCGCGGGATCGACCTGATGGCGTTGCCCGTGGGCACGCGGCTGCAAATCGGGCGCGATGCGGTCGTGGAGATCATGGGCTTGCGCAGTTGTTGCGTGCAGATCGATACGTTTCAGCCGGGGATGCTGCGCGAGATCATCGCGCGCGTCGATGGCAAACTGGTTCGCAAGGGCGGCGTGATGGGCATTGTCGTTGAAGGCGGCGAGGTGCGGCCGGACGATGCCATTGTCGTGCGGTTGCCGGACGGGCCGTTCGTGCCGCTCGAAGTGGTGTGACTGTAGCCACGTCCTTCGCGCCTGCGCGACGATGTCGGTGCGTTTATCGCTCTGCTCATGTTTCGTTAACCATTCCTTCATCGGCGCGGGTAAAGCTGTCGCGTGATCGCAATGGCCGTTTGGCAGCCGACATGCTTTCGCCATGACACGGCATCGCGCCCAGGAGGGGTAGCAAGAGATGAGTGTGATCAGCGCGACCAGCTCGTCGGCCTATGGCTCCGTTGCATCCTTGCTCGCTGATGCTGCCTCGTCCGTGGCGGACGATCTTCAGCCGGACGGCGCCACGTCATCAGACGCGAAATCCCGGGCGATCCGGCCGACATTGTCGATCTCTCCGATCGGGCGAAGCAGGTTTTGGCTCAGGCAAAAACAGATCAGGTCGCGGCCGACAGGCTGTCGGCCCTGGTCCAATCGCTGAGAGCGGCGGGCAAGCCCCAGCCGCTGCATTCTTCGTCCGACAAGGCACAAGCGTCCTCTTCAGGCGGCAAACCGGTCAGCTTCGAAGAACTGGCAGGGATTTCGCTGACCAGCACCACCGAAGTGACGGTGATTGCCGGCAACCGCAACGTGACCTCGACTGACGCGAATGGCGACGCGCCGCCGCCCGGCACGATCCTCCCGAAGCGTAGCTTCTCGGAGACGCTCTCCTTCAATGGCTTCCACGTCACCGCCACGGGCAACGCGCTGACCAACAACAGCGACGTCCAGATTTACGGCCCCGATGGTTCCAGCGCATCGTCAACGCTGTTCGGCGGCTCCGCTGGAGCTGGCAGTGGTGGCGCGGGAAAACAATACACGATGGTATCGAGCGCGAAGGTCGGCAACCGCCAGATATTCACCTTCGCCATGAACAGCGCCGCTGTGTCGGCCACCGCGGCGCAGAATGCGAGCGGAAGCGCGGTGCAGGCCACGGCAGCCGTGAAATCCAGCATCGTGACGTTCGTCGTCGATTTCAACACCGGCAAGATCTCGGCGATGGAAGCCGATGCCTCGAGCACGGCGACATGGAGCGCGGTTCAGAGAACGGCGTGAGAAACGCACGGCTACCCACGACAGCGGCGGGAGCGGGAACTGGCCGCGGTGGTACTCCTTTCCAAACAAGTCTCGACTCACCAAAATTTCTGTTGAAAAGAACCGGACCTTCGCAATGAACCGGCGCGATGGGGCTCGGCCGCGCCAGGCAAATTTGCACCACGAGTTCGGCGCATTACTATGACCAAGCTGTTCGGGCGGGCGTGATCGCGAAAGATCACGGGTCCCGCCCGTTATTGCCGGATCATAGCAAATGTCTGCAGTCGAGGATTTCGGTCAGAGGCTCTCGGATGTCGTCAAGACAAAGGACATCTACAGCTTCTTCAGCCGTTCCGCATTTGAGAAGGGCTACGCCTACCAGGCCCAAGGGCGCGTCACGGGATTGGAAATCAGCGACGACCTCGTGCGCATCCGCGGCAAGGTGCGCGGAGGTGAGCCCAGCCCCTATCGTGTCGACATCGAGCTCGAATTCGACCATGGGCGTCTAGTCGACCTCGACGGCACTTGCAGTTGTCCAGTCGGAGTCAATTGCAAGCATGTCGTGGCGACGATGCTCCAGGCGCTGAGCGGTGCATTGCCGTCCGAGCGGAAAACGGACATCGGCAAGACTCCCGTCCGCTCCGTGCCGATTCTGCCTTACGATGTCACCGCATGGCTCGACAGTATCGGCGCCGCCATGCGCGGAGACGATTATCCCGTCGATGTGACGCATCGGTTGCTCTACTGCCTGCAGCCCGCTGAAGCGGGTGCGCAGATGCCGTTGCTGGGGGTGTCGCTACTCTCGATCCAGATGCGACAAGGACGGGACGTTCGGGGGCAGCCCTACGCGTCCGGGCATCTCCGGCTTTTCGCCCGAACGTGCGCCGAAGTATTTTCGCGATACCGACATCGACATTCTGATGCAGCTCACGAGAGAGCGAGGGGCGTACTATCACCCACCTCGGTTGCAATCCCGCGAACTCCTGCAGCAAATCATCGCGACCGGACGTGCGTTCTGGCGCGATCACAAGGGGCGGCCGCTACAGTGGGGCGAGGCGCGCGAGGGACGCATCGATTGGCGCCAGGCCAGCAAGCAGGGCCTTGCCCCGCAACTGACGGTGCCGGGAGCGATGGGCCTTAACGCCGAGCCGCCGGTTTATATGGACGAGGCCGCAGGCGTGATCGGCCCGGTCGAACTGAGCCTGCCGCCTCGGCTTGCCTATCAGCTCTTGTCGGCGCCCGTCATCCCGCGCGCGCAAGTCGCGGAAGTGGCGCGCCGCCTCGGCGAAAGGTTGCCGCAGCTTCATCGAGGCTTGTTGCCGGGAACGCCGGCAGCGGCGGTGAAGATCGACGACGATCCGATTCCGATCTTGCGGCTCAAGCGAGGACGCGAGGGCCTGAGTGCCCAGTATTTCCACGACAGGCCCGATCGGACCGCGGTTGCCCATCTCAGTTTCCGCTACGGCCCCGTCGAGATCGAGCCCAAGGAAAAGGGAAACCCGCTCGAGGCATTTCGGGCCGGCGAAGTCTACACGATCACGCGACGGCGGTCGAAGGAGAAAGGCGCGCGCCAGCGGCTGTTGGAATTCGATTTCCGCGAAGCGAGGTTGATCCACCGGTTCCTCGATGGCGGCCATGTGGACGATCTGACGTTCGGGGAACCTCATGCCTGGCTCGATTTTCTCGAGTTCGGCCTTCCTGAGTTGCGCGCGGAAGGCTTCGATGTACTGGTCGATGACGATTTTCCGTATCGGCTGGCGCAGTCCGAGGGCGTCTTCGATGCCGAATTGGAATCCAGCGGCATCGACTGGTTCGAACTGGCGCTCGGCGTCGAAATCGACGGCGAGCGACGCGATCTGGCGCCGGTTCTGGCTGCCTTGGTCGCGACACCGAGTTTCACGCCCGATCGGATCAAGCAGCTCGCCGAGGCGGGTGACCACTTCTATCTTCCGCTTGCCGACGGCCGCCATCTGTCGCTCGCTGCCGATCGCTTCCTGCCATTGGTGCTGGCGCTCCATAGCCTCAGCCTGAGCGGGCTTTTCGGTGAGGCATCCGGAAAGATCAGGCTTTCGCGCGCGGATGTCGTGCCGCTGCTGGCGCTCGAGAATGACGACTTTGCTTTCAGCGGCGCCGACAATCTTCGGCGCCTCGCCAATCTGCTTCGGGATCGCGAATTGTCAAATCCGGCGTTGCCCGCAAATTTTCGCGCCGAACTGCGGACGTACCAGGCGCAGGGAGTGGACTGGCTCGATCTGCTGCGGGAGAGCGGCCTTGGCGGTGTGCTGGCCGACGACATGGGGCTCGGCAAGACCGTCCAGATCCTGGCGCTGTTGTCGCTGGAGAAGGCGCGCGGTCACCTTAGCGAGCCTGCCCTTGTCGTCGCTCCGACCAGCCTGATGACGAACTGGTTCAGCGAAGCGCAAAAATTCGCGCCGGATTTGAAGGTCCTCGTGCTTCACGGCTCGGATCGCAAGCAAAGCTTCGCCGCCATCGCGGAACATGATCTTGTCCTGACCACCTATCCGCTGATTGCGCGGGATCACGAAGTCCTGCTGTCTCGCGATTGGCACATGGCCGTGCTGGACGAGGCGCAGACGATCAAGAATCCCAATGCCGCGACCACCCGCTGGTTGCGCGGCATCAAAGCGCGGCATCGCTTCTGCCTGACGGGGACGCCGGTGGAAAATCATCTCGGCGAGCTCTGGTCCATCATGAGCTTTGCCAATCCGGGATTTCTTGGCGACAAGACCGATTTCGGCCGGCGCTGGCGCACCCCGATCGAGAAGCGCACGGATACGCGACGCGCAGCAGCGCTGGCGCAGCGCGTGAAACCATTTCTGCTGCGCCGGACCAAGGCGGAGGTGGTTAAGGAACTGCCGGCCAAGAGCGAGATCGTCGAGCGCATCGCATTGGAGGGCAGTCAGCGTGACCTCTACGATTCCATTCGACTGTCGATGTCGGACAAGGTCCGCAAGGCAATCCAGGAGCGCGGCCTGGCCAAGAGCCACATCGTCGTTCTCGAAGCGCTGCTCAGGCTGCGCCAGGCCTGCTGCGATCCGGCGCTGCTGAAGCTCGACGATCGCGTCAAGCGCCCATCTGCCAAGCTTGACCGGCTGATGGAAATGGTTGTGGAACTCTTGAGCGAGGGCCGGAAGATCATCGTCTTCTCGCAGTTCACCTCGATGATCGACCTGATCAAGGTCAGGTTCGATGCGGAGGCTATCCGCTACAGCGTCCTGACTGGAGAAACGACCAATCGCAAGCGCGCGATCGAAGCGTTTCAGGACGGCAACAGCGATGTCTTCCTCATCAGCCTGAAGGCCGGAGGCGTCGGGCTCAACCTGACGGCGGCCGATACGGTGGTCATCTTCGATCCCTGGTGGAATCCGGCCGTCGAGGAGCAGGCGATCGATCGCGCCCATCGCATCGGCCAGGACAAGCCGGTCTTCATCTATCGGCTGGTGGCATCGGGTACGATCGAGGAGAAGATGGACGAGCTCAAGGCGCGGAAGCGCACCTTGGCCGACAGCCTGTTCGATCGCGAGGGACGCGTCGGCGCGGCACTCACCGAAGAGGACGTGCGCGCGCTGTTCGAGGAATAGTGACGCGTGGCTGCGAACCGATCATGCCTGGCTGTGGAACAGATTGTAGCCGGGCGTCAGCAGATTGTGCGGATCGTAGCGCTGTCTGGCGTCGCGCAGCAGCGGCCATTTCGGGCCGAAATGCTCGCGCCAATCGTCTGACGACATTGGAAAGGCGCTGACGGGATAGAGGAAGCCGCCAGCTTTGCGAATGCGATCGTAGAACGCGCGGTTCGCCGCGACCGTCCGCGCGATCGAGGCCGCGTCGGTATCGGAAGGGATGCGGACCAGGTTGAATGGAACGACGATACTCTCGTCCGGCAACCGCACCAGCGGGGCGCGCAACGCATCGGTCAGCATCGGATAATAGGTGATCCGTCCGAATGGCCCGACGTCCCCGTTGCTCAGGCCGCCGACGATCTCGCGCGCCACCTGTTCGGCATTGCTGCCGCGCAGGAATGTGAACAGCCACGGCTGCGGAATGGACCACTGGCCCTTCGATCGCAGCAGGTTTTCAAGTTTGGCGAAGGCCAGCGCGTCATCGCGATAGGTGAGGTCGGTGATAACAGCCTTGCCGCGATCGTCCGCGAGGTCCGCAAGCGCTGTGCTTTCATCGGGCGCGGCATCGCGGTTGTAGAAGATCGCGCCGTCGAGCTGGTAGCGCCAGCCGCCGCTGCCGTCGGGCAGGATCGCGCCCTGCAATTGGTCGAAGCGCCCCGCCGTTAACATGCGCCGCTGATCCGCGGTCAGGGACGCCAGATCGCGATAAAAGAGCTGATAGCGGCGGACCCCGTCGGGCGCGCGCGCCAGGCGCAAGCTGGCGCGGGTGATGATGCCGCGTTGGCCGAGACCGGCCCTGACAGCATCGAACAGATCGGGATTTTCGGTCGCCGAACAGGTCAGCTCCCGGCCGTCGCCCGTGACGACACTCATTTCGAGCACATGATCAGCCTGCATGCCATATCGCGACGACGTCCCGCCGATGCCGCCGATCGCGATCGTGCCGCCGACCGACAGGCCGAGATAATTGGTCAGCACCGGCGGCGTCAGTCCCCGCGCCAGCGTCGCATCGAGCACGCTCTGCCATGTCGCTCCGGCCTCGACCACGATGCTATCCGCCTCGACCTCGCCAATGCAATTGAGCCCGCGCATATCGACGACGATGCCGTCGGTCAGCGAACGGCCGTAGGTCGAATGGCCCTGGCCGCGCGCTGCGACCTTCAATCCACGCTCGGCTGCCCAACTCATCACGGTCGCGATGTCTTCGCTCTCGGCTGGCTTCAAGACCGCGCGCGGCTCTTTGCGAATGATCCGGCCGAAGTCATCCGCCGCCGCGGCGCGAACCGCCTCGTCGTGACTGAGTTCGCCCTTGAGCCGCGATCGGTCGTTCGAATTGGCTTGTGCTGGTGTGTTCATCTGAGTACCGGAAGCGAATGCCGCGGTAAGGCCAAGGCCTGCACGCAGCAGGGTGCGTCTGTCGGGAGACATGACGTGCTCCTCGATTTGAAAAGCCTGGCAAGGCGAATTCAGCGCTGAGCCGCCCCTAAGTAGAGTTCGCGGAGCCTGAGAGACAATCAGCGCTGCGCAGAATTGACCTTCCCGAAAATCGAGAAAATCAGGTTAGAGGCGTTCGCGCTTCAGGCGTTCCACGAGCAGGTCGGCGAACAGGCGCGTCTTCGCTGGTGGCATGCCGCTCGGTGGGAACACCGCGTGGATCGGAATCCGCGGAGCCTCGAACTCTTCGAGCAATATCTCCAGCGCACCGCGATCGAACAGTTCGGCGATCTGCCAGAACGGACCGTATCCGATGCCAAGGCCATGGCAGGCGGCGGCGTGCGCCGCAGCGACATTGTCGGTGCGGAAGCAACCGCTCGCACGCACATTCCTGAGACGGCCGCGCACCTGGAACCGCCACGCTTGCGTCTCGGCTTCGGCTGTGCCGTGCAGGATGCATTGGTGGCGGACGAGGTCGTCGGGATGGCGTGGATGGCCATGGCGATCGAGATAGCCGGGCGCGGCGTAGACGACGGTGCGAAGCTCGCCGAGACGGCGTGCCTTCAGCGAGGAGTCCGGTAGGTCTCTAATTCTGATCGCAAGATCGAAACCGCCGCCGACGACATCGATCGGGCGGTCCGACCCTTGCAAGTCGGCCTTGATGCGCGGATAGCGCGCGATGAAGTCCGCAAGCGCGGGCGCGACAAAAGTCGAGCCGAACAGGACCGGCGCGGTAACGCGGAGCAGTCCCGAAGGTTCGGCGCGCCGGCTCGCCGCTTCCAGACGCGCCTCGCTGATTTCGGAGAACGCCGGCTTGACGCGCCGATAGAACGCAAGGCCAGCTTCGGTGGCGAAGGATTTTCGCGTGGTGCGCCTGATGAGTTCGACGCCGACACTATGCTCCAGCGCCAGCAGCGAGCGATTGACGGCCTGCACGGACCGGCCGAGCCGGCGCGCCGCCGCCGTCTGGCTGCCGGTTTCGATAACAGCCAGAAAGGCCTCGATTTCCTCCATCGAACCCGCCTCCGCATTTTCTCGAAATGCGAGAGGATAGTGCTGAAGTCGATGGATGATGGCAAGGGCACCCGGGGCGCCCTGAGAACGTGCCCGGTTAGCTCGCGTACTGGGCGATGCCGTTGCCGAACGACCAGTTCTCCTTCTTGACCTCGACGAGGTTGATGAAGATGTCCTCGCGGCGTAGCCCGAGCGCGGTGCGCAGGCCGTCGGCGATCGCCTTGTAGAGCGCCTGCTTCTGCGCGGAGGTGCGGCCCTCGTTCCAGGTGATCTGGATGATCACGAGATCGTTGGTGCGGTGGATGCCGAGATAGTCGGCATCGAACAGGAAGCCATCGGCCTCGTGCTCGCTGATGAGCTGGAACCGGTCCTTCTCAGGCACGCCCACACTGATGAGTGCATCATACACGATGCGGCCAATCTCCTGCCGGAAGGCCGCGTCCTTGCCCTTGCGAAGATCGATGCGAACGAGGGGCATGTCCGTCTCCTGTTGTCCGATGCGACTTCGTCGCGCCCGCCGCGGCGATCGTCTGCAGATGCTCGCAATTACACTAGCTGCATATGCTGGTATTGAAGGTCAAGAGTTGCATCGTAGAATGTAACCGTAACAAACAAGGAGCGGATGTGTCCTGCTATCTCGGTCTCGACGGCTTTCGCGGCGGCTGGGTAGTGGCCTGGATCGACGATCAGGGTAACCACGGCTTCGACTATTCGCCGCACCTGGATCGGCTTCTCGCGGCTGCGCACAAGCGCGCCATGATCGATATGCCGATCGGCCTGACGATGAAGGGGCACCGGACGTGCGATCTGCGTGCCCGCGAATGGGTCGGCGCTTCGGTGTTTCTCGGCGCGCGGCGCAACCTTTGGGAGTTCGCAGACCAGACTTCGGCGAACCGCTACTATTGGCATCACGAGGGCCCGGGTATGGGCGTGTCCTGCCAACTCTGGAATATCAGGGACAAGATCAGGGAGGTCGACGATTTCATCACGCCGGAGCGTCAGGCAACCATCGGCGAGGCGCATCCGGAACTGATCTTCCGAAATCTCGGCAAGCAGATCCGCCTGGAAGGCAAGAAGTCGGAGCGAGGCCGCGAGCAGCGCTTGAGACTGTTGGCCGAGCGCGGCTTTGTCAAACTTTCACGCTGGCTGGCGCAACGTTACGGCACCGGGATCGGACGCGACGATTTGATCGATGCCTGCGCCTGCGCGGTGGCCGCGCGGGACAGCAATGCGCGTCTCGGCGGCGAGGAGGTCGACGTTCGCGGCTTGCGGATGGAGATCAACTACTGAGAGACCAACGGGAGGCGTCACCCTCTCACTTCCGCGTAACCTCCGGGAATATCCACATCGCGATCACCATGAACGGAGCGAGCACCATGATCGCGATCTTCGGACCGTGCTGCCCGATCGAGCCCTGGTAGAAATAGGCCGCACAAGCGACGAGCAGCACGATGATCGATAGAGCTGTCTTGATCGGGAAGGGCATCGGCACACTCCTCTATGAGGCGGTAAATCCCTGTAGCGGGGAGAGCATCAGCGCGAGCGCTGCGAGCTGGACAAGGCCAAGGACGGCGAGCCCGCTGCGGCTGTCGCGCCACGCGCCCGGAATGACCTGAAACACCGCGGGAATGAACAGGAAGATCAGGCCGCCGAACACCACGACGGAGGTCCAGCGCAGCGTCTGGTGCGCAAACGAGGCCACACCCGCGAGCAGAATCATGAGTAACGCGAGATTGGCGAGCACGAGCACCCCGCCGGACGCGCCCGCGATCGATTGCGGCCTTGCGCTTCGCGGAAACATGCCGACCAGCGTGAAGAAGCTCAGGCAGCAGGCTGCGAAGGCTGCTGCGAACAGCGCCAGCGCGAGGCCGTTCGGCTCGATGCCGGCCACGGCTGTCACTCCGCCGGCACGGAGCTTACAGCCGGATCGATCCGCGGGGTGCGCGCGGTCTTGCGCATGTTGCGCTTGACGAAGCGTGTATCGTAGCCGTTGAAGAGATGACCGAGCAGGCCGCGGTCGAGATCCGACGTGCCGAGCAGCCAGTCCATGATTGGGAAGGTGAGGTTCATGTTCCGCTCCATCATGATCGATTGATCGTGATGGGCGGTGTGGTGACGGCGGATCGTATTCACCATCGGCACGTTGCGGACGAACCAGTTCTCCTCGACATGGCAGCAGAAATGCATGAACTCGTAGATCAGGTACATCGACGTCGTCGTCGCGATCAGGAGCCATCCGACATTGGCCGAGATGATAGTGCCGGCCACGATCGCAAGCGGGATCGACATCAGGGTGAAGGTGGCGAGCGCGTAAGGCGGGAAGAAAGTCACGCGCCAGTCGTGATGATCGGCGAAGCGCATCTCCTGATCGGTGAAGAACTGGTGATGCATCAAGGTGTGACGGTTATAGATCGCGCGGAACGCCTTGATCTGCGAGGGGCGGTGCATCACGTAGCGGTGGATCCACCACTCGAAGAAATTCGCACCCAGAAAAGTCACGGGGACGATCAGCAATTCCCATGCGCGCAGGTCGCGAACATTGGCGAGATAGATGTAGAGCGCGGTGAAGCCGATCACGTAGATGATGAAGACGTGCAGCCAGCCATTGTACCAGCCGGCGACCCGCTCCCGATAGGTTTCGCGGTAACGGCGCTGCCGATCCGACATGGCGGTTGATGTGAGTTCCATGGCCGACCTCCCGACGTCGAACTTGGATGACATTCGAATTCGCGTGTGATATATCACTAATCTATCAAGGCGGCAAGATGGCGGCTAACGCTTGGAGCTGTCGGGAGGAGGCACGCATGAAAAGGTTTTGCGGAGACCGCACCATCGACGGAGTCGTGGTCACGGTGGATGGCCGGCCGCTCGATCAGAGGCTCGATCTGCACCGCTACACCGCGAACGGTTTTGAATGGAGCTATGAGGGGGAAGAGCCGCGACAACTGTCGCTGGCGATCCTTGCCGAGCACCTGAGCGATACCGCCGCGGCAAAGGCTCTGGTCGAGCCGTTCATGAAGGCGGTGGTTGCCAATTTCGGCAATGAGTGGGAAATGAGCTCTGCCGATATCGACGCGGCGCTCGCGGCGCTGCGGAAAGATGGGGATGCTGTTCGGGCGGCATCCTGAAACAGGGCGGGCGGGAGATCTGGAAGTGGGGCTCAAATACAAGGCGGCGGTGCTGCACGCGCCGAAATCGCCGCTCATCATCGAGACGGTCGAGGCGGGCGAACTCGCGGCCGAAGACGTGCTCGTCCGCGTCAAGGCGGTGGGGCTTTGCCATACCGATCTCGAGGTGATCGAAGGCAGCCTGCGCAATCCGATGCCGATCCTGCTCGGTCATGAAGCGTCCGGCATCGTCGAACAGGTCGGGCCGAACGCCCGTGGCATCGCGGTCGGCGACCACGTCGTCCTCTCCTGGAATCCGCATTGCGGGCATTGCTTCTATTGCGATCGCGACCTGCCGATCCTCTGCGAATCCTATCTGGGACAGGCGCCGCTCGCGGTGCAATTCGACGGTCGCAGCCGCGCCCGATTGAGCGACGGGCGCGAGCTCAAGCATCTGATGTATCTCGGCACGCTCGCCGAATACTGCATCGTGCCGGCGCAGCAGGCGATCGTGGTGCCGAAGGAGCTTGCCTTCGATCAAGCCTGCCTGATCGGTTGCGGCGTCATGACCGGCGTGGGTGCCGCGCTCAACGTCGCGTCCATCCACTACGGCGACAGCGTGATGGTGATCGGATGCGGCGCGGTGGGTCTTGCGGCGATGCAGGGCGCGCGCATGGCCGGCGCTGGCGTTGTCATCGCCGTCGATCTCGATGACAACAAGCTCGATCTGGCCAAGCAGCTTGGGGCGACGCACGCGATCAACGCCGCCAAGGAGGATGTGATCGATCTTTCGCGTCAATTGACCGATGGCCGCGGCGTCGACGTCGTTCTGGAGTCGGCGGGCAGCGCGCGTGCGTTTCGGATGACGAGCGAGGTGGTGCGGCCGGGCGGCGAGGTCATCTGGCTCGGCAAGGTCGATGTCGCGCAGGACGTCGCGTTTCGATGGGGTTCGCTGATGCAGGAAAAGCGCATCCGACGCTCCAGCTATGGCGGCGCGCGGCCGCTGCGCGACTTTCCGATGCTGGCGCGGGCCGCGCTCGACGGCCGGCTCAAGCTGGATCAGTTGATCACCGCGCGTATCTCGCTCGAACAAGTCAACGAGGGGTTCGAGGCATTGAGGCGCGGTACGGCCATCCGCAGCGTCGTGGTGCTCTAGATTCTTTGACGCGTTTTCTTCACGCGAACCGGTACCCACTTCGCTCGAAAACGCTCTGGATCACGTCTCGATGGTCTTGCGGGTGAAGCTTTCGATGTAGTCGAGCAGGCGATCGGACGCTTTCGCCGCGGCTTCCGGATCGCGCGCGGCGATCCGCTCGGCGACGTCGGCGTGCAGGCGCGCCGACAGCGGCAGGTCGCCGACTTCCCGGTAGTGCTGGTACCAGAAGCGTCGGGACAGGCCGTGCATCAGGCCCATCGCGCGGGAGGCGAACTCGTTTCTCGCGGCCTGGCTGACCAGTTCGTTGAAGGCGCGATCGAGCCGCATGAAGGTCATGTCGTCGGATTCATCGGAGGCGCGGCGCATCTCCCGGGCGATGGTCGTAAATTGAGCGATTTCCTCCGGCGTCGCGCGCTCGGCCGCGCCGCGCGCCATCAGCCGCTCGAGCTCGCGGCGCACTTCGAGCAGGCGCATCTGTGTCCTGAGGTTGATCTGCGACACCAGGATGCCCCGTCGCGGCAGGATGACGACGAGGCCGTCGCGGGCCAGACGCTGCAGCGCCTCGCGGATCGGGGTGCGGCCGATGCCCAGTTTCGCCGCCAGCGACTGTTCCGACAGGATGGTTTCAGGCGGCAAGGCGAGGGTGACGATCAGTTCCTCCAGTTGCCGATAGGCGCGGTCCGTCAACGTCTCCTGATCGCGCTCGTCGCGTTCGAGGTCGACGCTGCGTGGCACGTCGCGCGAGCCCGGCTGGCTTTTCCTGGACCTGGCAGTCTTGCTGGTGCGGGCTCGTGGGGTTCGCCTGTCCGCGGCCATCTGCCGTGATTCTCCCTTTGCTCGTCACGACGATATTTCACGCGTGACGAGGAGGGTCAATCGGGCGTCGGTGCGGCCTGCGTAGCCGCAATGCTCTCGATCAATGCGAGATGCTTTCGAGCGTTCGACCTTTGGTTTCCTCACCCATTGTGAGCACGACAAGGGCGCGCGGATGTCTGTGCGGTCGATGTCGCGGCCTCAGGGAGGAGCGGCGCACTCAGATCTTTCCCCTCGGCCTGAGGAGGCCGCTCCGCGGCCGTCTCGAAGGCCGGGGCCACAGGCGGGGCCACATTCCTTCGAGACGCTTGCTATGCAAGCTCCTCAGGATGAGGGTCGGGTTTTCTCGAAAGATTATGCTCGGACGACGTGCTACGGTTGCAGCGTTAGGGTCGACTATTCCGCAAAGCACCATGAACGGGAACGTGCATTGTTCGCGGCGCTACCTCATTCCATGATGGCGCCATCCTGATCCCTCCATCCGCGGAGCCTCCATGACAGCAGAAGCGATCCGCCCCGCCGCCCATCACCACCCCTGGTACAAGGTCCTCTACATCCAGGTCCTGATCGCGATCGCGCTTGGCATCCTGCTCGGCCATTTCTATCCCGGTCTCGGCAAGGAGATGAAGCCGCTCGGCGACGGCTTCATCGCGCTGATCAAGATGATGATCGCGCCGGTGATCTTCTGCACTGTCGTACATGGCATCTCCTCGATGGGCGACCTCAAGCGCGTCGGCCGCGTCGGCCTGAAGGCGTTGATCTATTTCGAGGTCGTGTCGACGGTGGCGCTGGCGGTCGGCCTGATCGTCGGCAGGACGCTGCAGCCGGGGCGGGGCTTCAACATCGATCCGACGTCAATCGATCCCAGTTCGGTCGCGACCTACGTGACCAAGGCGAAAGAGGAGGGGATCATCGCCCATTTGATGGCGATCATCCCCGACAGCTTCTTCGGCGCACTGGCGCGCGGCGACCTTCTGCAGGTGCTCTTGATCTCGATTCTATCAGGCTTTGCCATCGCCTTCATGGGCAAGGCGGGCGAGCCGATTGCATATGCGATCGACCAGGCGGCCAAAGTGTTCTTTGGCGTGATCCGCATCATCGTGCGTGTCGCGCCGCTCGGCGCCTTCGGTGCGATGGCGTTCACCGTCGGCGCTTACGGGCTGGGTTCGCTGTGGAATCTCGTGGCGCTGATCGGCACCTTCTATTTGACCAGCGCGCCGTTCGTCCTGATCGTGCTTGGCTCTATCGCGCGGCTCTCGGGATTCTCGATCATCCGCTTCATCGGCTACATCAAGGACGAATTGTTGATCGTGCTCGGCACCTCGTCGTCGGAGACGGTGCTGCCGCAGATGATCCAGAAGATGGAGCATCTCGGCGCCTCGCGCTCGGTGGTCGGCCTCGTCATCCCGACCGGCTACAGCTTCAATCTCGACGGCACCAACATCTACATGACGCTGGCCACGCTGTTCCTGGCACAGGCGACCAACACGCCTCTGACGATCTGGCAGGAGCTTGGCATTCTGGGCATCGCCATGATCACCTCGAAGGGGGCGTCCGGCGTTACTGGGGCCGGCTTCATCACGCTGGCCGCAACGTTGTCCATCGTGCCTGACATCCCGATCCAGTCGCTCGCCATCCTCGTCGGCATCGACAAGTTCATGAGCGAATGCCGCGCGCTGACCAACCTGATCGGCAACGGCGTCGCCTGCGTCGTCATCAGTCTTTCAGAGGGCGAGCTCGACAAGGCAAAGCTGCACGAGACCATGGCAAACCCGCTCGAACTCGGCGAGGCGCTCGAGCCGGGCGGGGGCTCCTAGGCGACGCCGCGGCCACGTCTGGTCGATAACGACAATTCATGATGCATAACCAACGGGATATTTCAGGCAGCGGTGCGAGGCGCCCTCCATATGGCTTGCGGCTAAGCTGACAGCAATTATGCCGCTCCACGTGCCCCTTGACTGACATATATCTGTCCGGTTATACGTCAATCAATAGCCAGCGGGTTATCGATCTCAAATGCCGAACGCACACGATGACCTCTTCAGGGCGCTCGCCGATCCGACCCGGCGGGCCATCTTCGAGCGATTGTGTCGCGAAGGAGAGCAGACGGTCGGGGCTCTGACGGCTCTGGCCGGGGTCTCGCAGCCGGCCGTCTCGAAGCACCTTGGTGTTCTGAAACAGGCGGGACTCGTGCGCGACCGCCACGAAGGTCGCCAGACGCACTACAGCGCGCAGCTCGGCGCCTTGGCCCCGCTGATCGACTGGACCAGCCAAATGGCCGGCTTCTGGCAAAGCCGGTTCGACCACCTCGAAGATCTGCTCAAAAGGATGGACCAATGACCACCATTGCGACCGAAACGCGCTCCGTCATTGTCGAACGTGAGATACCCTATCCGCCGGAAAAGATCTGGCGTGCGCTCACGCAACCACACCTGATCGAGGAATGGCTCATGAAGAGCGACTTCAAGCCCGTCGTAGGTCACCGTTTCAACCTTCGCGGCGAATGGGGCGGCGTGCTGGACTGCGAGGTCCTCGCGATCGAGCCGAACAAGGCGCTGTCCTACACCTGGAATTTTGCGCACGACGATGCCGCCTTCAACCTGAAGAGCGTAGTGACCTTTACGCTCACGCCAACGAGCACGGGAACCCATTTGCGCATGGAGCAGTCGGGCTTCCGGCCGGATCAGAAGCAGGCCTACGGCGGCGCCCACGCCGGGTGGCAGCAGTTCTTTGCGAATCTCGAACAGGTGCTGGGGCGGACAGATTGAGCATCTGCGGGTGAATGCAATGGCGAGCAAAACTTCCGTAAAGAAAGCGACAACCATCATGGTCAAGAGCAAGAGTGGCTCGAAGGAAGTAGGCGCGCCCTCTCAACTGATCGATGCGAGAATCGAGGAACTCGGTGATTGGCGGGGCGAGACGCTCGCTCGAGTCCGCGATCTCATCAAGCAGGCCGACCCCGAAGTGGTCGAGGAGTGGAAGTGGAGGGGCGTTCCGGTGTGGGAGCACGCCGGAATTATCTGCACCGGTGAGACGTACAAGAACGTCGTGAAGATGACTTTCGCTAAGGGCGCCTCCTTGGAGGACCCTTCAGGCCTCTTCAACTCCAGCCTCGAAGGCAACACCAGGCGTGCGATCGATTTCCATGAGGGCGGCAAGATCGATGAAGCGGCGTTGAAGGCGCTCATTCGCGAGGCCGTGGCACTGAACCTCTCTAAGAAACCAAAGAGCGCTTGAGGAGTCAGCGAAGACGACTCATTCCGGCACGCCGGCGGCCCGCAGCGCTTCGGCATAGGTCCGCGCCATGGGCTCGACCGGGAAGGGGATTCGCGACAGGAAGCCTGCGATCGAAAATTCCGGCTCGACCTTCAGCAATTCTCGCGCAACCTGTACTGCGCGGTCGCGCTCGCCGGTTTTCACCAGCGCCACGGTGAGGACGCGCAGCGCCACCGCGAAGCGGCGGTTCTGCGCCAGCGCCTTCTCCGCCCAGACGATCGCTTCCGGGAAATTCTCGTCCAGCACGGCGCAGATCGCGAGCGCGCCGGAGGCGAACCAGCCGCGCGGGTCGCGCGGATTGAGCCGCTGCGCCCGCTCGATCATGGCGCGGCCGGCGCCCTGATTGCCGCGCATCGCCTCGATCCAGCCGCCAAGCGTCAACGCCATCGCGGAATTCGGATTGATCGCGAGCGAGCGGCTGAACAATTCGCGCGCCGGCTCGATTTCGTCGGCCATGTTCCAGATCGCGAATGCCGCCATCCACAACACCTGCGCATCGTTCGGCGCGAGCTCGACCGCGCGCCAGGCCTGCGCGACGGCCTTGCCGCGATACTCCTCGTCCGGCCCGCTCCAGCCTTGGAAATGGCGCAGGGCGTGGCAATAGGCGGAAGCCGCCATTGCCGGCGCATAGGCGGGATCGATCACCAGCGCCTGGTCGAGGCAGTCGATCGCCCCCGCAATGCTCTCAGTGGTGAACTCATAACGCAGGCTGTAGGCGCGCAGCAGCAGGTCGTAGGCGTCGAGCCGGCTCGGCGGAGAGGACCGGCGGCGCTCGGCTTCGGCAAGGTGCAGCGTCGGCTCGATCGCGGCCACCACGCTTTCGGTGATGCTGTCCTGCAGGTCGAACACCTCGCTCGCATCGCCGTCGAAGCGGTCGGCCCAGAGATGGACGGCCGAGCTTGCGTCGATGAGCTGGCCAGTGATCCGCAACCGATCGCCGCCGCGGCGAACGCTGCCTTCCAGCACATAGCTGACGCCGAGCTCGCGGCCGACCTGGCGGATATCGACCGCCTTGCCCTTGTAGGTGAAGGAGGAGTTTCGCGCGATCACGGACAGTCCGCTGCAGCGCGACAGCGCCGTGATGATGTCCTCGGCAACCCCGTCGGCAAAATACTCCTGCTCGGGATCGCCGCTCATATTGGTGAACGGCAGCACCGCGATTGATGGGCCTTCGAAGGCGGCAACGGGCGGCCCTGCGCTCTCATCGGCCGCTTGCTCGCGGACCTCGCCGACGAAACGAATGCCCTTGCGCGGGAGCGTGCGGATCAGCCGCTGCTCGTCGCCATTGTCGCCGATGGCCGCGCGTGCGGCATTCAGCCGACTGCTCAGCGTCGCTTCCGACACGATGCGCCCGCGCCAGACGGCGGCCAACAGGTCGTCGCGGCTGACAACATGGTCGCGCGAGCGGATCAGGAATTCCAGGAGATCGAACACCTGCGGCTCGACGGCAACGAGGCTGTCGCCGCGGCGTAGCTCGCGGCGGTCGGGATCCAGAACGAAGTTATTGAAATGATAGAGCAAATTTCTATGGCCTGCCGGCTGTGACGGGAGTCGCAGCGAACCTAGCACAAGGCGCCTGTCGCAAAAATCAAAGCCATCTGAAGGATAAATCCAGATAGTCTCTAAGCGCTGATAGGCGGGAGGGGGCAAAAGGTCGCCAGTTCGAAATGGAGATCGCCATGTCCCAGAATATCAACCAGAGCCGTCGCCGCTTCTTCGGCGTAGCCGCCGGAACCTTCGCCGCCGCCCAGTTCGGCCTGATCGGGCCCAGCCATGCGCAGGGCGCCAAGAAGGCCACGCTGCCCGCGGCGCGGCCGGGGGCGAATACCTCGTTCGGACCGTTGAAGCAGATTGACGCTGGCCTTCTCAATGTCAGCTATGCCGAGGCGGGACCCGCTGATGGTCCGGTGGTGATCCTGCTGCACGGCTGGCCCTACGACATCTACAGCTATGTCGACGTCGCGCCGCACCTCGCGTCCGCCGGCTATCGCGTGATCATCCCTTACCTGCGCGGCTATGGCCCCACGCGTTTCCTTTCCGATGCGACGTTCCGGAACGGCCAGCCGGCCGCGCTCGCGGTCGACATCGTCGCGCTGATGGATGCGCTCAAGATCGAGAAGGCGACGCTTGCCGGCTACGACTGGGGCGCGCGCACGGCCAACATCATCGCCGCGCTCTGGCCGGAGCGATGCAAGGCGATGGTCTCCGTCAGCGGTTACCTGATCGGCAGCCAGGAGGCCGGCAAGATGCCGCTGCCGCCGAAGGCCGAACTGCAATGGTGGTACCAGTTCTATTTCGCCACCGAGCGCGGGCAGCAGGGCTATGACAAGTACCGGCACGACTTCGCCAGGCTGATCTGGCAGCTCGCGTCGCCGAAGTGGCATTTCGACGACGCCACCTTCGAGCGCAGCGCGAGCGCCTTCGACAACTCCGATCACGTCCGCATCGTCATTCATAACTACCGCTGGCGGCTCGACCTCGCCAAGGGCGAAGCGAAATACGATGATCTGGAGAAGAAGCTCGCGACATTCCCTGTCATCACGGTGCCGACCATCACCATGGAAGGCGACGCCAACGGCGCGCCGCATCCGGAACCGAGCGCCTACGCCAAGAAATTCTCCGGCAAGTACGAGCACCGCCTCATCACCGGCGGCATCGGCCACAATCTACCGCAGGAGGCCCCGCAGGCCTTTGCGCAGGCCGTCATCGATGTCGATAACGCCTGATCGAAAAGCAGCACGGGTCTCGAGATATGCGACAGAATCTGAAATGGGCCCTGGCGGCCCTGATGGTGACGTGCGCTGCGACGGCGGCGCCCTTCGCCGCGAGCCTTGCCGATGATGGGGCGTCGCCGATCTTCGGCGTCAGGATTCCCGACGGCTATCGCGACTGGAAACTGATCGCCGTCGGGCAGGAGGTCGGCCTCGATGAACTCCGGGGCGTCCTCGGCAATGGCACCGCGGTCAAGGCCAGTCAGGGCGGCGCGCTGCCGTTTCCGGACGGAACCGTCTTCGTCAAGCTCGCCTGGAAGCATGTCCCGGTCGAAGGCCTCGACGGCGCCTTCATCACGGGCTCGCCCACCACCGTCCAGGTCATGGTCAAGGATTCCGCCAGATACGCCTCCACCGGCGGCTGGGGTTTTGGCCGGTTCGTCGATGGCAAGCCCGTGGACGAGGCTCAGCACCGGACCTGCTTCGCCTGCCATGAAGCCCACGCGAAAGATCACGATTTCGTCTTCACGCGCTACGGACGTTGAGAACTCCGCGGGAATTCACAGGAGGCGTGGCGCCCGATCTGGCGCAATGGCCGTTGCGAAGCTACTTTCTCGCGGCAACGCTTGCGAGGAATGGCTTTGAGCATCACCATCTACGGCATCAAGAACTGTGACACCATGAAGAAGGCGCGCGCCTGGCTCGACGGCCATGGCGTCGCCTATGATTTCCACGACTACAAGACAGCCGGCATCGCCAAGGACCAGCTGAAGCAATGGAGCGACGAGGTCGGCTGGGAAACGCTGCTTAACCGGGCCGGCACCACGTTCAAGAAATTGCCTGATGCCGACAAGGAAGGCCTGAACGAGCGCAAGGCCCTGGCGCTGATGACGGCGCAGCCGTCGATGATCAAGCGGCCGGTGCTCGACCTCGGCGGCAAACTCCTGGTCGGTTTCAAGGAAGACGTTTACGCCAAGGAAGTGAAATCGCGCGGCCGCAAGGGGTAGGGCGTGGACGATTTCCGGGAACCTCCGCGCCTCGGCCGCATCTACTCTCGTATCCGTTAGAAATAAGGGCGAGAACGCCATGCAATCGGCCACCACACCCAAGTCTGGGCCGGCTGCGGCCGGCGACGTCGAACTCGTCAAGCGTGCATTGACCCGCGACGAGGCCGCCGTTCGCGCCATCATTAAAGCCAACAACCGCAGGCTTTTTCGGCTGGCGCGCGGCATCCTGCGCAACGACAGCGAGGCTGAGGACGTCGTCCAGGAAACCTATGTCCGGGCCTTCACGCATCTTGCCGATTTCCGCGGCGCGTCCAGTCTGTCAACATGGTTGTCGCGGATCACGATGAATGAGGCGCTGGGACGGCTGCGCCGCGAGCGGCCCGGCGTCGAGATTTCGTCACTGCCGCAAGGCGCGCTGGAAGCCCAGATCATCCAGTTCCCCCTGATGTCCACTGCAGACGATCCCGAAAAATCCATGGCTCAGCGCGAAATTCACAAAGTCGTCGAGGCCGCGATCGACGAACTGCCGGAGGCGTTTCGCCTCGTCTTCATCACGCGTGTGGTCGAGGGCATGAATGTCGAGGAGACCGCCGAACTTCTTGACCTGAGGCCCGAGACGGTGAAGACGCGGCTGCACCGCGCCCGCGCCATGCTGCGCGACAATGTCGAGAAGAAGATTGGGCCTGTCATCATGGAGGTGTTCCCGTTTGCCGGCCGCCGCTGCGACCGCCTGACCGAATCCGTGCTGCAACGGCTCGGCTATATCTGAAGAATTCCGGGAACCTCGGGCGCCGATCGCCATCCAACTCCTGTCAAACGAAATGCGCCGCCGGGAACTCGCGGCGCCACAGGAGGGTCAGACATGTTCGCTCAATTGGGAGCGGCGATCGCCGCGGTGGTGTTGTTGAGCAGCCCAGCGCTTGCCGAAAGCAAGCTCACCGATCCACAGATCGCCCACATCGCATACACCGCCGGCAATATCGATATCGCGGCGGCCAAGCAGGCGCTGACGAAGGCCAGCAACAAGGACGTCAAGGCGTTCGCGGAAGACATGGTGCGCGACCATGAGGCCGTGAACAAGCAGGCGCTTGACCTCGTCAAGAAACTCAATGTCACGCCCGAGGATAACGACACCAGCAAGGCGCTGTCGAAGCAGGCGGCCGACAAGCTCGCCGAGCTCGGCAAGCTCAAGGGCGCCGCCTTCGACAAGGCCTACATCGCCAACGAGGTCGCCTATCATAAGACCGTCGACAGCGCGCTGGAAACGAAGTTGATCCCGTCGGCCAGCAACGCCGAACTGAAGGGCTTGCTGCAGACCGGCCTGAAGATCTTTCAAGGCCACGAGCAGCATGCCGAGCATGTCGCCGCAGAGCTGAAGTAACCTTGAAGCAGAGGGGCTCCCCATGCAGCCCGGACGCCTTCGTCTGATTGCCGGCGTGCTTTCCCTTGCGGCGATGGCGGTCCCGGCACATGCGGCGACGATCACGATCGTGATGGAAAATCTGGTGGTCTCGCCGGCCGAGGCTACGGCCAAGGCCGGCGATACCATCGAATGGGTGAATAAGGACGTGGTCGCGCACACCGCGACCGCCAAGAACGGCGATTTCGACGTGATGATACCGCCGAAGAAGACCGTGACTTACGTCCTGAAGAAAGCGGGCACCGTCGACTACTACTGCCGCTTCCATCCCAACATGAAGGCGATGCTCAAGATCGACAGCGAGGCGTCGCCTTGATCGGCAGGAGGCTCATGGAACCTTGCTGCTGGTCTCCGTTCCAGGGTAGATATACTTCCGGACGTCTGCCGGCCTCGATCATCAACCTAGAGGGAGAGAGCAGTGGGACTGTCCTGGCAACAAGGCCCGCTCTCAACGGGAGCATTTGGCCGGTTCCTCGTGCCCGAACCGCTGCCCAAGCGATTGTTATACGTAGAGCGTTTGCGCCGGCGCATGCGCGTGCGTTTCGGGGAAATCTGGATCGCCGATAGCGAGCATGTCCTCCTGCTCTTCGAACCAGGGCGTTATCCGGTAGCCTACTTCCCGGAGACCGATGTTTCTCCACACGTCCTGGAACGCACCGAGCATACTACGCAGCACCCCGATCTCGGACTCACGTCCTGGTACAGCGTCCGGGCGGACGAGCAACACATCGCGCCGCGCGGGGCGTGGCAGCACACCGGTCTGCCCGCCCATGCCAGCGAATTGCAGGCACGCGTCGCGTTCGCCTGGCGTGCCATGGATGCTTTCTACGAAGAAGACGAGCGAATCCTGGGCCATGCCGCTGACCCCTACCACCGCATCGACATTCGCCAGGCGTCTCGTAACCTCGTGGTCCGCCATGGTGATCGGATCATCGCCGACACCAAGCGGCCGTTGGTCCTCTACGAGTCCGGCTTCGCGCCGCGCTGGTACGTTCCGCGCGCTGATATCGATGAGTCGGCCCTCACTCCCGTGAAACTCCAGACCTTCTGCCCGTACAAAGGACTGTGCAGCTACTACAGTATCGGTGACGCACGCCAGGCGGCCTGGTCCTATCCTGATGCCTATCCCGAGGTGCGCCGCATCTCCAACCTGGTGTCGTTCGAACCTGATATCGTCATGGTCCTTCTCGACGGCACTCAGCTCCATCTTGAGCCTGGTCAGACGGTGGTCCCGCATGGTCCCGATCGCAACCTCGACGTCGCCGAGGTGGACCGCCCTGCAAACGGGCATGAGCGGTCATCCGATGGCGGTCCCCCAGCGGCTGCGAGTGGCTAAGAAAACTTCCGGTCTCCATCAAAGCGGAGCGGGACATGGCGCGATTACTGTCGGTCAACGTCGGGCTTCCGCGCGATATCGAGTGGAAGGGGCGCACTGTACACACCGGGATCTGGAAAAGTCCGGTGCGTGGCCGCTGTCGGGCAGGGCGGCTGAATCTCGACGGAGACGGTCAAGGGGACCTGGGCGGCCACGGAGGTGAGCAGCGAGCCGTCTTCGTCTACCAGATCGAATCGTATCGTCATTGGCAGGATCAGCTAAACAGGACCGACTTCGTCCACGGACAGTTCGGCGAAAATTTCACGATCGAAGGATTGTCCGATGATGCCGTGTGCATCGGCGACCATTATCAAATCGGCACTGCGCTGTTCGAGGTCACTCAGCCTCGCGTGACCTGTTATCGCGTTGGCATTCGGATGAACGAGCCACGGATGCCGGCATTGCTGACATCCAGCGGACGGCCGGGGTTCTACTTCCGCGTCCTAAGGGAAGGCGAGGTGGGCGCCGGCGATGAAATCGTAAAGGTCGGAGAGGCGAATGAGCGAATGACCGTCGCAGAGATCAACGCGCTTCTCTATTCGCCCAATCATCCGCGTGACCGATTGGAGCGCGCCTTGCGGATCGAGGCGCTTTCGCCTGGATGGCGCTCGTCGTTTGAGGCGTTGCTGCAGAGCCAAATGACTGCCGCGGGGAGTGGCAACGCGGGGCTCGCGCCGACAGCAGCCGCGCACCCGGTTGCACCGGGATTTCAGCCGCTCGTGGTCGCGGCGATTGATCAGGAGTCCGCGGACGTCCTCTCCCTGTCGATGCAGGATCCGGATGGTCAGCCGTTGCGGCCGTCTTTGCCAGGTCAGTACATAGTCTTGCGTCTTCGACCGACCGGCGGCGGCCCGCCGCTGTTTCGCAGCTACTCCCTCTCGGGTCCCCCCTCGACGGAGCGCTATCGGATCAGCGTGAAGATCGAGCCAAATGGGACGGCCGGAACCTACCTGCGGGAGCATCTCCAGGTGGGCGATGTTCTCGACGTCAGCTCGCCGCGTGGAAGCTTCATTCTGCAGTTCGGGGAGCGGCCGGTGGTGCTGCTCAGCGCGGGAATCGGAGCGACGCCTGTCCTGGCGATGCTGCAGGCGCTGGCCGAGGCCTGCTCGACACGGCAGGTCTTGTGGCTGCATACGGCTCGCGACCGGCAGCATCATCCATTTGCCGCCGAGGTACGCCGCCTCATGCTCGGGCTCACCCGCGGCCGCAGCTATGTTTGCTATAGCAGGCCGGGCTCGGGCGATAAGATCGGCGAGGACTTCGACGCGACCGGTCATCTGTCGCAATCGGTCTTCGACGAGGTCGGCATCCCGCGAGAGGCGGATGTCTATCTCTGTGGGCCGACCCGCTTCATGGCGGACATGAAAGCCGCGCTCGCGGCATTTGGCGTGCCGCGGGAGCGGGTTCATGTCGAAATTTTCAACGGCAGCGAGTCGATGACTCCCGGTATCGTCGGCGCAGCAACGCGAGCGCCTCATCCGCCGGGAGACGATGCCAACACCGGTCCGCTGGTATCGTTCGCGCGAAGCGGCGTCGCCGCACACTGGAAAGCGTCAGCCTATCAGAGCATTTTGGAGCTGGCCGAGGCGTGCGATGTGCCGGTTCGTTGGTCGTGTCGGACCGGTGTTTGTCATAACTGTGAAAGCGGTTTGGTTTCGGGCGCGGTCGCCTATGGACCGGAGCCACTCGATCAGCCTGCCGACGGCAACGTTCTGGTTTGCTGCTCACGGCCGCTTGGTGATGTCGTTGTCGATTTGTGAATCCCGACCGATCGCGGCCCAGCCATAATCCGCGAGTTCGCTGAAACGGTCGAAAATGACCCGAACCCGACATTGTCGTTCGCTTGGCCTGCGTCAACAAAAGCTCTCTCTCACAGTCGCAAGATAGAGTAGATTGTAAGCGGCTGCGCTGGAGACGGACCGCGCCGAAATTCTGTGTGGGGCGAATGGGCAGGGACACTGCCGTAAGCGCGCACCGCCATCTCGGCAAACCATCTTGCCGCTGATTTCTACCATCCATAACGCGCGGATTCGCGCGCGGAGGTGATCAAGCTAATGGAGGAGTCACAATGAGCAGGCATATCCTTCTCAACATTGCAGCGATGACGGCGATCGGACTAGGAGCGCTGGTGGCTGGCAGCGCCGTTGGTCAGGAGACGGGCGAGCACAATGTGGTCTCGCCCCAGGACATCAAGTGGGGACCGGCGCCTCCCTCCGTTCCAGCCGGAGCGCAGGCGGCGGTGCTTTACGGCGACCCGAGCAAGGAAGGCCTGTTTGCGTTTCGGCTGAAGGTGCCGAGGGGTTATCATGTTGCTCCGCACACCCATCCCAAGCCGGAGATCGTCACCGTGGTCTCAGGGACAGCGCGCTTGGGGATGGGAACCGCGGCCGATCACGACAAGGCTCAGGTTCTTCCCGCGGGCAGTTTCTTTGCGCTGTCCCCTGGTTCGGCGCACTCTTTCTTCGCCGACGAAGACACAGTCATTCAGCTCAACAGCACCGGTCCGTGGAGCATCAACTACATCAATCCAAAGGACGATCCGCGTCAGAAGACGCAGTAGCGGGATCAATCACCGCAGTAGTACAGCGGGGGGCTCTACAGCGCAGTCTAGCTGCGGCACATTCTCCATGGTGAGCATTACACACAAAGAATGTTCTCTTCAAAGCCGAGGGCGCGACGGTTGATCCGCCGCAAATGCGTCGCATCAAGGCAGCGGTATCCGTAATCTTCGAGCCGCTCGATGATCAGCCGACCATCGAGCGGCTGGGAACGGTTTAGGTCTGTGAGAATTTCACAGAGAAGCGGGACTTTGCGGCCGTCCTTTGCCAGTACCGCCTGCATCCCGTCAAATACCGCCGATTCAAACCCTTCGACGTCGATCTTGATCAGACTTACTCGATCGAGATCAATCTTCCGTTCGCGCACATAATCATCCAGAGCGATGACACCGACGCTGATGTTCTCGGTGAGCTCCTGCGCGTGATCGAGAAAACCGGCGGCAAGTGAACTCGATCCGATGTTCGTATCATAGTTGTCGAAATTCTCCGGGCGCGGCGCAACGACGGCCATCATGGAGTTTCCGCGGAGAGCGCCGCAAGCGGTCTGATTGGCGATAATCTGATAGTCCGGATTGAGTTCGGCGAGACGTTGGATAAAGGCGAAATACTGAGGTACCGGCTCAAATGCGTGCACTTCCCCGGTCTGACCCACTAGCGACAGTGCATAAGCAGACCAGTAACCGCAGTTAGCGCCGATATCAATGAAGGTCGTTCCAGGACTCAAGAAGTGCCTGAAGATCCGTTCAAGAAACATCTCATGGGTCTGAAAAAAATACTTCGCCATCAAGCGATGCAGCGACATGTCTATTTCATACTGCACGCCATTAAAATGCGTTCTTGCGATACCAGTTGGCGCTGCTTTGACCTGCTCGAGCGCCCTACGCCGGATCATGTCGGTCAGCCGCAACGGATCAGTTAATGCGTATTTCAGGAAGAAGCGAAAACTCTTCGGAGCAATCATAATCGTCGACCCATTTAATGCCCCCATTTAAAAATCGCTATTCCAGATGGCAAATCTCCGCCAAGAATATGCCTAAACAAGGTCCTGTTGTTGGGCAAGATTGCGGTCGTAGCTCGTCCGAGCAACTTGCACCAGAACGCGATCGGCCTTCGTCATGGAACATGTTTTGAGGCTTCAGCACTTTCCGGCCGAAGAATTTGTCGCGTGCCGGACATGGCCGCGATAAACAGCAATACTCGTTTTGCCGAAATTGAGCTCAGGTGTTAGCAGATAGGTCGAAGCAACTGAGCTGCATGCTGACGTTTGGCTAACCTCGAGAGGGTTTCGTTGCATTCCACTATAACCGAAGGTGCCAGGGAGCCTGCAGACACTGCGCGCTGGAAACACCACGTTCGCTGTCCGCGGTGCTCGTCGAAATTGCGAAATCTGGACACTGACCCAGCGTGCTCGAACGCAGCCTGCGAATATAGCGCGGCAGGTTTTCCGGTCGCAGGAGGGCAGCCGGTCTTAATCGATTTTGCGACGAGTATTTTCGATCGCAAGATGTATCGCGCCGAGAACGGATCTGCGCTCGCTCGCGACCTGACCCGCCGCTCGCTTGGCTCGCGGCTTCATCGGTTCGGCTTTGGCAAGAACCCAGTCGCCGCGTCAAATTGCGCAAAGTTCGTGGAACTTCTGAAGCAACGTCGCGACCGGGCCAACGTCCTGGTCGTCGGCGGCGGAACGATCGGCTCGGGTGCAGACGAGCTCTACAACGCCACTTCCATCGAGCTGCTCGGAACTGATGTCTTCGCATCTCCTTACACCAGCTTGGTTGCTGATGCCCATAAGCTGCCCTTCGATGATGGGGTATTCGACGGCGTTTGGATTCAGGCAGTGCTCGAGCACGTCCTGGAGCCCGCAACGGTCGTTGCTGAAATTCATCGCGTGCTGCGGCCTGACGGCTTGGTTTACGCGGAAACACCGTTCATGCAGCAAGTCCACGAACGCGCCTACGATTTTTCACGGTTTACGCAGAGCGGACATCGTTGGCTGTTCAGGCGGTTCTCGGAGATCAGCGCCGGACCGACCAGCGGTGCGGGTGTGGCACTCGTCTGGTCGATCCGGTACTTCTCCCGTGCGCTCGGTGCAGGAGATAAGTTGTCCCGGTTGATCTCGCTGCCATTCTTCTGGATTCGATTTCTCGACAACGTTAGCGGGGGACGCACCGTCGCCGACGCGGCGAGCGGATTCTACTTTCTCGGACAGAGAAGTGAGGACGCGATCGATCCTAACGAGATGCCGAAGTATTACGACCAACAAGGAAATGCTATGGCGACCAAGGCAGATCGGCTTTCACGGAAGTGAGCCAGATAAGTCCTCGGGGCAATGACAAGTACTGATGGTGAAACTGTTCCTGCGCCGCGTAGACGGGCATCTGAGGCAATTGGCCGGCGGGCAGTAGGGCGTGTACTCAAAAAGCAACGAGACCTCTCGGGGCTCACATCTGCTTAGCTCCCGACAGCAGCGCGGAAGCGGACAATCCGGGATCGCTGCGTTGTGCCACAAGCGGACTAGCCGATCTTGGCGCGAACATACGACTCCGCCCGTTCGAGCAAATGATCGAATGAACCATCGGCGGTATCGAGCACCAGATGCTCTCGATCCCACGGTTCATAGTACCGGTTCACTATTTCGTCCCACGTTGGCAACCTGAGGCCACTGATGTCTGAGGTGCGGCCTTCCACCCGTTGCCGGTGCAAAACCAAGTCGCTGCAAACTACTTCGATCTCAGCGATGGGTGCCGATCTTTGCAAGGCGGTCTGTCGCCATCCGACGCGGCTTGCGAGGACTGGATTTACGCAGTCTGCTATAACGATGCGGCCGAGCTCAAGATTTTCAGCCGCCAGTGCGTTGGCTACGACGTAACCCATCGTGCCGACCGTTTGGCCTGCCTCCTGCAAGGTCTGCTCGATAGCGTCGATACGAAGATATGTAGCCGCGAGACGTCTTGTCAGCTCGCGAGAAACTGTCGTCTTCCCGGTGCCCGGAAGGCCGCCGAAGACTATGAGTATAGGTTGACGGCTTATCATGCCCGGATCATCGGCCAGTATTCCGAGGTCCGCAATGGGGCAGAAGCGGTGAGGTTCAGACCGAGCGAACGTTTTCCGGTTTGCGCCTCAAAGCAGACGCCGGGCGTTTATGAGGACATGCCCTAGTCGAATTCGAGCACGTCGGCGGCTGTGAGGCGGCCGGGGGTGCGATGGAAGAGATCGCGATCGATGACCGCGCACAGCTTTGGCACCGGCAGCTTATCGCCGCCGCGCATCAGATGCTTGATCTCGAAATGGCCGTCTTCGCAGATCGTCTTGAGCGAGGCGATGATACGCGTGATCCGGCCGTCTTCGCCAAACGGCAGGAGCAGCCGCTCATAGGCGACTGGTCGTCCATAGATGTCGTCGATATGGGCGATCGTGTAGACCGGCAGGCCGCGCGCGATGCACTCGTGGTAGACTGGCAATACGATCGGCGCGAGGCGCGGGCCCAGATAGTCGTCGAGAGCGCGGCCCTTTCCGGTGTGGCCGTAGGCATGCGCCATCCGCGTGCCCTCGCTCCGGATCGTCAATCGCGGCGGCTGACATTCAGCCTCGACCGTGTAGTGGACAAGGTCGAGCCTCTCTTCCTCTAGTCGCTCCGGCTCGTACTCGTCGACGCGTGGCGTCGACCGGTTACGGGCATACAGCCTGAGCCAGGCGTTCAGCAGATCGCGCTGCCGGATCGATTTCACGATCGATGAATTGGTGCTCTCGAATTCCAAGGTCGAAAATCCGTCCCGGGACCAGATGGCCAGAGCATCGGCTGGACGCGGAAATATTCTATGAAGGCTTGGCTGCGCGGCAAAATACCGTTAATGGCGGCTTTCCGAAGCGGCAAACCGGGGGCGGCTGCAATTCGACTATTGGAGAAGACGGAACCGATGAGGGGTGCGTCCTCGGTGCTCAGCTTTCCGCCTTGCCTAACCCATGTTGCATCGGCATATTCCGCCGCCGGGGGCGGCGGTCCGGGATGGGTTTCCGGGTTCGCGGAAAACCAGCCGGATCAGGAAAAAATTTGGCCGCGCGCGCAATCGCGGTGAGGCCGAGGGGGAAATTGTTTGGCCGACGAGTTCATTCTCGAGACCCACGGATTGACCAAGGAATTCGCGGGTTTCTTCGCCGTTCGCGACGTCGCGTTGAAAGTGCGTCGCGGCAGCATCCATGCGTTGATCGGGCCCAACGGGGCCGGCAAGACGACATGCTTCAACCTCCTGACAAAATTCCTAAAGCCGTCCGCCGGCCGGATTGCATATAAAGGGCAGGACATCACCGCGATGCCGCCGGCCGATGTCGCGCGTCTCGGATTGGTGCGCTCGTTTCAGATCTCGGCGGTTTTTCCGCATCTGACGGCACTGGAGAATGTCCGCGTCGCTTTGCAGCGCCAACACGGCAATTCCTTCGATTTCTGGCGCTCGAAAAGCGTGCTCGACCGCTATAATGCCCGCGCGCTGGAACTGCTTGACGATGTCGGCTTGAGCGAGTTCGCCAACATTCCCGCCGTCGAGATGCCTTATGGCCGCAAGCGCGCCCTTGAGATTGCAACGACGATCGCGCTCGACCCGGAGATGATGTTGCTGGACGAGCCGATGGCCGGCATGGGCCATGAGGACATCGACAAGATCGCCGCCTTGATCAAGCGCATTTCCGCGAAATACACCATCCTGATGGTCGAACATAACCTCTCGGTGGTGGCGAATCTTTCCGACATCATCACCGTGTTGACGCGAGGGCAGGTGCTCGCGGAGGGCCATTATGCCGACCTCTCCAAGGACGAGCGCGTGAAGGAAGCCTATCTGGGAGCCGGTCATGCCTGAGCTGAAAATGGCTGAAGCTCCGGCCGCAAAACGTGCGGACGCGAAGGTGTTGGCCGTGCAGGACCTCCAGGCCTGGTATGGCGAATCCCACATCCTTCACGGCATCAATTTTCATGTGAATGCCGGCGAGGTGGTGACGCTGCTCGGGCGCAACGGCGCCGGCAAGACGACCACGCTGAAATCGGTGATGGGAATCATCGGCAAGCGCTCCGGTTCGATCCGCTTCGAGAACCAGGAGATCATCCGCGCGTCCTCCGACAGGATCGCACGGAAGGGCATCGCTTTCTGCCCGGAGGAGCGCGGCATTTTCGCAAGCCTGGATGTGCGCGAAAACCTGCTGCTGCCGCCGACCGTGCGCCCCGGGGGCCTGTCGCTCGACCAGATCTTCGATCTGTTTCCGAACCTGAAGGAGCGTCTCTCCAGCCAGGGCACCAAGCTGTCCGGCGGCGAGCAGCAGATGCTGGCGATTGCGCGCATCCTGCGCACCGGCGCACGTTTCCTGATGCTGGATGAACCGACCGAGGGGCTTGCGCCGGTCATCATCCAGCAGATCGGCCATACCATTGCGCGGCTCAAATCGGAGGGCTTTACCATTCTGCTGGTCGAGCAGAATTTCCGTTTCGCATCGACGGTCGCTGACCGCTATTACATTGTCGAGCACGGCAAGGTGATCGACGGTTTTGCCAATTCGGAGCTCTCCGCCAACATGGACAAGCTCCACACCTATCTCGGCGTCTGAATTGCCGACATCAAGAAAAGCAAGAGGGACCACAATCATATGAAGAACAGGATTTCGGCGTTGCTGCTTGGCACCGCCCTGACGTTCGCCTCGGTTGGCCTCGCGCTTGCCCAGGACAAGACCGCGAAGATCGGTGCGCTCTCCGACCAGTCCGGGCTTTATTCAGATCTCGGCGGGCCCGGCTCGACGCTCGCGGCGCAGATGGCGGTTGAGGACTCCGGGCTTCTCGCCAAGGGGTGGAAGATCGACGTCATTTCCGGCGATCACCAGAACAAGCCCGACATCGGCTCGACCATCGCGCGGCAGTGGTTCGACGTCGACAAGGTCGACATCATCGTCGACGTACCGAATTCCGGCGTGGCGCTCGCCGTCAACAACGTCGTCAAGGAGAAGAACGGCGTCTACATCAACTCCGGCGCGGCGACTTCGGACCTGACCAACGCCCAGTGCACGCCGAACACGGTGCACTGGACCTACGACACCTACATGCTGGCGCATTCCACCGGACAGGCGCTGGTGAAGTCCGGCGGCGACACCTGGTTCTTCCTCACCGCCGACTACGCCTTCGGCGCCGCGCTGGAGCGCGACACGACCGCCGTCATCACCGCCAATGGCGGCAAGGTGCTCGGCAGCGTCAAGCATCCGCTCAACACCTCGGACTTCTCGTCCTTCCTGCTGCAGGCGCAATCGTCGAAGGCCAAGATCATCGGCCTTGCGAATGCGGGCGGCGACACCACCAACTCGATCAAGCAGGCCGCTGAGTTCGGCATCGTTTCCGGCGGCCAGAAGCTGGCGGCGCTGCTGTTGTTCCTCACCGACGTCAAGGCGATGGGGCTCGATGTCGCGCAGGGCCTGAACTTCACCGAGACCTTCTACTGGGACATGAATGACCAGACCCGGGCTTTCTCCAAGCGGTTCTCGGAGCGGTCGAAGGGACACGCCATGCCGTCCATGGTCCAGGCCGGCGTCTATGCGGGGCTGCGTCACTATTTCAAGGCGCTCGAAGCGCTCGGCGGCAATCCGCATGACGGCGCCAAGGTCGTGGAGAAGATGAAGTCGATCCCGACCGAGGATGATCTGTTCGGCAAGGGCGAGATCCAGCCGAACGGCCGCGCCATCCATCCGGCCTACCTGTTCGAGGTGAAGAAGCCCTCCGAATCCAAGGGGCCGTGGGATTTCTACAAGCTGGTCGCCACCGTTCCGGCCGACCAGGCGTTCACGCCGCTTTCCGAAAGCAAGTGCGCGCTGCTCAAGAAGTAACTATCATCGCCCGCCGGCGGTGAAGCCGGCGGGCTCCATTTGGGGGGAGGGGGGCGAAGGCCAACGCGATGCAGGCTCTCTACGCACAGCTACTGGTGGGACTGATCAACGGCTCGTTTTACGCGCTGCTCAGCCTCGGGCTTGCCGTGATTTTTGGCATGCTCAACATCATCAATTTCGCCCATGGCGCGGTCTACATGATGGGCGCCTTCTGCGCCTACTTCCTGCTCAACATCGCCGGCCTCGGCTATTGGTGGGCGCTGATCATCGCGCCCATCGTGGTCGGCATTTTCGGCATGTTCCTGGAGCGGACCATGCTGCAATGGCTGTCGGGCCTCGACCATGTCTATGGCCTGCTGCTGACCTTCGGCATCGCGCTGATCATCCAGGGCATCTTCCAGAACTATTTCGGCTCCTCCGGCCTGCCGTACCAGATTCCTGACGCGCTCCGCGGCGGCATGAATCTCGGCTTCATGTTTCTGCCCGTCTATCGCGGCTGGGTGGTCGTGTTCTCGCTGGTGGTATGCCTGGCCACCTGGTTCCTGATCGAGAAGACGCAGCTTGGCGCCTATCTGCGCGCCGCGACCGAAAATCCGACGCTGGTACGTGCCTTCGGCATTAACGTGCCCAGGATGATCACGCTCACCTACGGCCTCGGCGTCGGGCTTGCGGCGCTCGCAGGCGTGCTGTCGGCGCCGATCAACCAGGTCCGCCCGCTGATGGGCGCCGACCTCATCATCGTCGTGTTCGCGGTGGTGGTGATCGGCGGCATGGGATCGATCATGGGATCGATCATCACCGGTTTCGCGCTCGGCGTGATCGAGGGACTGACCAAGTATTTTTATCCCGAGGCTTCCAACACCGTCGTGTTCGTCCTGATGGTGCTGGTCCTGCTTGTGAAGCCGACGGGACTGACCGGACGGGCGGCCTGATATGTCAGCACTCACCGACGATACCCTGCCGGTCCCGCCGCGCGCGATGCGCGACGAGATGGTCGCTTTCGGCATAATGGCCGTGCTGCTGGCCATCGTGCCGCTCACCGGCATCTATCCGTTCTTCGTGATGCAGGCGCTGTGCTTCGCGCTGCTCGCCTGCGCCTTCAACCTGCTGGTCGGCTATGGCGGCCTGCTGTCGTTCGGCCACGCGATGTTCCTAGGCACCGCCGGCTACGTCTCGGCGCATGCGCTGAAGGTGTGGGCGCTGCCGCCGGAGCTCGGCATCATCATCGGCACGGCCGCGGCCTGCGGGCTTGCCGTCATCACCGGCTACATCTCGATCCGCCGCCAGGGCATCTACTTCTCGATGATCACGCTGGCGCTGTCCCAGCTCCTCTACTTCATCTACCTGCAGGCGCCGTTCACCCATGGCGAAGACGGCATCCAGGGCATTCCGCAGGGCTTTCTGTTCGGCGTCTTCAACCTCGCCAAGCCGACGGTGCTTTATTACGTCGTGCTCGGCGGCTTCCTCGGCGGCTTCCTCCTGATCTACCGCACCATCAACTCGCCCTTCGGCGAGGTGCTGAAGTCGATCCGCGAGAATGAGCCGCGCGCGATCTCGCTCGGCTACAAGACCGACCAGTACAAGCTGCTTGCCTTCATCCTGTCTGGCACGCTGGCGGGCTTTGCCGGCTCGCTCAAGGTGTTCGTGGCCCAGAACGCCTCGCTGACCGACGTGCATTGGTCGATGTCCGGCGAGATCGTGCTGATGACGCTGGTCGGCGGCCTCGGCACCGTTTTCGGTCCCGTGGTCGGCGCCTTCATCATCATCGCCATGCAGCAATATCTGGCTGGTTACGGCCAGTGGGTGACCGTGATCCAGGGCGTCATCTTCGTCGCCTGCGTGCTGACCTTCCGCCGCGGCATCATCGGCGAGGTCGCGCGTTTGCTCAGGCGGTCGCTGTAGGGCTTGCTACGCATCGTAGCCCGGGTGAAGCGCCAGCGTAACCCGGGACATCTGCGTCCGCGTTTACCAGCGGCCCCGGGTTACGCTGGCGCTTCACCCGGGCTACGGCACCGATCGCGTGGCTCGATTGGAGCCCAACGCAATCCTGCTGCGTTGGGCCCTCGAAGGCGTCGGGGACCCTTTCACAAAGCGGTGGATGACCGGGTTCCGGCGGCGGAGCGCTGGCCGTTCCTGCACAAAATGTTCTATGACAGTTTTGTGACAGGTTACGGAGTGGCCGTCCGGCACGATGGATATGACCTATGCTACGCTGGTTTCGAGCCTTTTTGCCCAAGGAGGAGCGGTTTTTCGACCTGTTCGCCCGGCATGCCAAGACCTCCGTCCAGTGCGCGATGGCGCTGCGGGATGTGCTGAAGGGTGGGGACGAGACGCCCGTCCACTGCCAGCGCGTCAACCAGTTCGAGAATGACGCCGACAACATCACCCGCGAGGTTCTGACCGCCGTCCGCCGCACCTTCATCACCCCGTTCGACCGCGGCGACATCAAGAACCTGATCACTTCCATGGACGATGCCGTCGACCAGATGCAGCAGACCGCCAAGGCGGTGGTGCTGTTCGAGGTGCGCGCGTTCGAGCCGCCGATGCGCGAGATGGGGACACTGATCGTGGAATGCGCCAATCTGGTCGGGCGCGCGCTGCCGCTCTTGCAGTCGATCGGCAGCAACGTCTCGATGCTGACGCAGATCACGGAGGAGCTCACCAAGCTCGAGGGCCGGGTCGATGATCTCCACGACATCGGGCTGAAGGAGCTTTACCTCAAGCACCGCGACGCCAACACGATGGATTTCATCGTCGGCGCCGAGATCTACGATCACCTCGAAAAAGTCGCCGACCGCTTCGACGACGTCGCCAACGAGATCAACTCGATCGTGATTGAGCAAGTGTAGGGCAGTTTACGTGGACGCCACGCTTGGTCTTCCGGTCCTGGTGATCCTGATCGCGGTCGCCCTGCTGTTCGATTTCCTGAACGGCCTGCATGACGCCGCGAATTCGATCGCGACCATCGTCTCGACCCGCGTGCTGCGGCCGCATTTCGCGGTGTTCTGGGCGGCGTTCTTCAACTTCGTCGCGTTCACCGTATTCGGACTGCACGTCGCCAACACCATCGGCACCGGGATCATCGAGCCGGAGGTCGTCGATGCCACCGTGATCTTCGCCGCGCTGGTCGGCGCCATCGTTTGGAACGTGATCACCTGGGCGCTCGGCATTCCCTCGTCGAGCTCGCATGCGCTGATCGGCGGCCTGGTCGGCGGCGGCATGGCGAAGGCGGGGGTCTCGGCGGCGGTGTGGAGCGGGCTCTCCAAGACGCTGCTCGCGATCGTGCTGTCGCCTTTGATCGGCTTCCTGCTGGCACTGGTGCTGGTCGCGATCGTGTCATGGCTGTCGGTGCGCTCGACGCCGTTCGCGGTCGACCGCGCCTTCCGCATCCTGCAATTCGTCTCCGCCTCGCTCTATTCGCTCGGCCATGGTGGCAATGACGCGCAGAAGACCATGGGCATCATCGGCGTGCTGCTCTATTCGCAGGGACATCTCGGCGAGGAGTTCGGCATCCCGTTCTGGGTGGTGCTGGCCTGCCAGGCCGCGATGGCGCTGGGCACCCTGATGGGTGGCTGGCGCATCGTCCGCACCATGGGGCTGCGCATCACCAAGCTGACGCCGATGCAGGGCTTTTGCGCGGAGACCGGCGGGGCGGCGACCCTGTTCATGGCGACCTTCCTCGGGGTCCCCGTTTCCACCACCCACACCATCACCGGCGCCATCGTCGGCGTCGGTGCGGCGCGCCGGGTCTCGGCGGTGCGCTGGAATGTCGCAAGTTCGATCGTCTATGCCTGGGTCATCACCATTCCAGCCGCCGCCGCGGTCGCGGCCGTCACCTATTGGGTGGTGTTGGCGCTGCGCTGATCAGGTGACCAGCTTGAGGCCGACAATGCCGGCCACGATCAGCCCGATGCTCGAAAGCCGAAGCGCGGTGGCTGGCTCGCCGAACAGGATGATGCCGAGCATCGCCGTTCCGACCGCGCCGATGCCGGTCCACACCGCATAGGCGGTTCCGATCGGCAGCGTCTTCAGCGCGAGCCCGAGCAGGACAATGCTGCCGACCATGCTCAGAAGCGTCAGCACCGATGGAACGAGCCGTGTGAAACCTTCGGTATATTTGAGCCCGATCGCCCAGCCGATCTCCATCAGACCGGCGATGAGCAAGATAGTCCAGGCCATGACGACCCTCCTGATAGGGCAGGGTCGTCCCCGCGGCTGATGTCGTGAACAGGAAGGTCGTCCTTCCCGGGCCCGATATGGGGCTGGCCTTCGCGCTCCGCAATCACCAAATAGGCTTGATCGCCCCGAGTTTCCCTGCCAAACGCTCACCGCCATGTCCGACCTTGCCCTGACAGCCGAATCGCCGTCTCGTTCCCCGCTTGCCGATGAAGTGGCGCGGCGGCGCACGTTTGCGATCATCTCCCACCCGGACGCCGGCAAGACCACGCTGACCGAAAAGCTCCTGCTGTTCGGCGGCGCCATCAATCTCGCCGGCCAGGTCAAGGCCAAGGGCGAACGGCGGAACACGCGTTCCGACTGGATGAAGATCGAGCGCGAGCGTGGCATCTCGGTGGTCACCTCGGTGATGACCTTCGAGTTCCAGGACCACGTGTTCAACCTCCTGGACACACCGGGCCACGAGGACTTTTCGGAAGACACCTATCGCACGCTGACCGCCGTCGACTCCGCGGTGATGGTGATCGACGCGGCAAAGGGCATCGAGGCGCGCACGCGAAAACTGTTCGAGGTTTGCCGCCTGCGCGACATCCCGATCATCACCTTCATCAACAAGATGGACCGCGAGAGCCGCGACACCTTCGACCTCCTGGACGAGATCGAGAAGACGCTGGCGCTCGACACCACGCCGATGACCTGGCCGGTCGGCCGCGGCCGCGATTTCATGGGCACCTATGACGTCAGGAACGGTGGCGTGCGCCTGCTCGAAGGCGGCGGCGCCAAGACCGGGCAGGCCGAGCAGATCGACATCGCCGATCTCGCCAGCCGCAATCCCAATCTCGACGTCACCGAGATCAAGGACGAACTCGCGCTGGTGTCGGAAGCCTGCAAGCCGTTCGAGCTCGATGCGTTCCGCGAAGGTCATCTGACGCCGGTCTATTTCGGCAGCGCGCTGCGCAATTTCGGCGTCGGCGATCTCCTGGAAGGGCTCGGGCAATTCGCGCCGGCGCCGCGCGCGCAGGATTCCGATCTGCGCAAGGTCGAGGCATCAGAGCCGCGCATGAGCGCCTTCGTCTTCAAGATCCAGGCCAACATGGATCCGAACCACCGTGACCGCATCGCGTTCGCGCGGCTCTGCTCGGGCAAGCTCAGCCGCGGCATGAAGGCCAAGCTGGTGCGCACCGGCAAGAACATGAGCCTGTCCAGCCCGCAATTCTTCTTCGCCCAGGACCGCTCGGTGGCGGACGAGGCCTTTGCCGGCGACGTCGTCGGCATTCCCAACCACGGTACGCTGCGGATCGGCGATACGCTCACCGAAGGCGAGGATTTGACCTTTGTTGGCGTGCCGAGCTTCGCGCCGGAAATCGTCCGCCGCGTGCGGCTCACCGACGCGATGAAGGCAAAGAAGCTGAAGGAAGCCTTGCAACAGATGTCGGAGGAGGGCGTCGTGCAGGTGTTCCGCCCGCGCGACGGCGCTCCGGCTCTCGTCGGCGTGGTCGGCCCGCTGCAGCTCGACGTGCTGAAGGCGCGGCTGGATGCCGAATACTCGCTGCCGGTGGAATTCGAGGTGTCGGAATTCCAGCTCGCGCGCTGGATCTCCTCCGACGACCGCAAAAAGCTGGACACTTTCGTCGCCGCCAACAACTCCGCCATCGCCGACGATGTCGACGGCGATCCCGTGTTCATGGCCAGGAACGAATTCTACCTCGGCTACACCCAGGAACGCGCCGAGGGCATCACCTTCTCCAACGTCAAGGACGTCAAGCGGAAGGGGTGAGGGCGTCTCGCTGCAGCCGTCGTCCCCCGCGAAGGCGGGGGACCCAGGCGGCGGCCTCTCGGTGAAGCACAATCGTCTCTGGAATACTGGATCGCCCGATCAAGTCGGGCGATGACAGCGGTGCGGGCGGAACTCGCCGCGCACGCAAGGAAGTGAACGCGCGCCAGCTTGATGACGCCGCTAGCGGCCCTCATTTCCTTGGGGGCGGCATCCAAAGGGCTTGTCTCATGCTGCGACGCGTCGTGATCTGCCTCGCACTCATCGTCCTCGGAATTTCCGCGGGCCATGCCGCGGAGCGGCGGCGGCACCAGATCAACCCGGTGCCTTTCGCGCATACGCCCTGCAGCGTGCTGGAGGAAGGACCCTGCACGCCGTCCTATTGCGGCGTGTTAAGCACTTGGCCGTGCATCCCCGAGATGAACTACCCCTATGGCGAGAACCTGCAGCTCACGATCATGACGGTGCCGCCGCAGGACCAGGCCGAGAAATACAAGAAGCCCGATCACGATCTCGACACCATCGGCGATCTCTTCCAGGCGCTGCGCTCCTGCTGGACGCCGCCGTCGGCCGACGACGCGCGCGGGGGCATGCAGATGTCGGTCCGTTTCAGCTTCAAGCGCTCCGGCGAGATGATCGGAGCGCCGCGCATGACCTTCGCCACATCAGGCGTTCCCGCAGATACCCGCACCACCTACCTGAACGCGATCGACGCATCGCTGAAGGGCTGCCTGCCACTCAAATTCAGCAATGGCCTCGGCGGCGCGCTCGCCGGCCGCCCGATCGCGATCCGCTATGTCGACAATCGTGAATTGGGCAAGCAGGCGGAGAAGCCGTAACTTCCTCACCGCTGTCATTGCCGGGCTTGACCCGGCAATCCATCCGTCGAAAGAATCATCATTGTCCGCTGCGCGGAAGATGGATACGCGGGTCAAGCCCGCGTATGCCGCGGGGAGGGTCGATGCCAAGGGCTCGCCTATTTTTTGGCGCATTGCACTCCACGCCGCTAAAGTGATACCCGAAGGCCCAATACGCACCACGCCGAGGGAGGGACATCGTGGGACTGCTGGTGATGATCCTGGGACTGGTCCTGTTCTTCGCTGTCCACACGCTCACGACCCAGCGCGGCTTGCGCGCGCGCTGCATCGATGCGATGGGCGAGGGCGGCTACAAGATCGCCTATTCGGTGGTCTCCGCGGTCGGGCTCGCGCTGATCATCTGGGGATTTGCCCGTTACCGCGCGACGGGCTGGATCGACGTCTGGTATCCGCCGACATTCCTGAAGCACATCACCATCGCGCTGATGCTGCCGGCCGTGATCCTGGTGGTTGCGTCCTACATCCGCGGCCGCATCTACACGACGCTGAAGCATCCGATGCTCGCCGGCATCAAATTATGGGCGGCGGCACATCTGCTCGCCAATGGCGATCTCGGCTCGATCATCCTGTTCGGCTCGTTCCTGGCCTGGGCGGTGTTCGACCGCATCTCACTGAAACATCGCGCTGATGCCGGCGGCCCGCCGATTCCGGTCGGCGGTGCCGGCAATGATATGATCGCGGTCGCGGTCGGCGTCGTCGCCTATGTCGCACTGGCCTTCGCGTTCCATCCGGTCGTGATTGGCGTCCCCGTCGTTGGAGCTTAACTATGTCCGTACAATCAGCCATCAAGCGCAAGACCGCACCCGATATCCGCGCCCGCAAGAACGGCGAGCCGATCGTGATGCTGACGTCGTATCACGCGCATACTGCGGCGCTGGTCGACCGCTACTGCGACGTCATCCTGGTCGGCGATTCCCTCGGCAACGTCATGCATGGGCTCGAGACCACCGTGCCCGTCACGCTGGAGATGATGATCCTGCAGGGACGCGCGGTGATGCGCGGCTCCGAGCGCGCGCTTGTCGTGGTGGACATGCCGTTCGGCTCCTATGAGGCGTCAAAGGAGCAGGCGTTTCATGCCGCGGTGCGGATTTTGAAGGAGACCGAGTGCGGCGCGGTGAAGCTCGAAGGCGGCGCCCGCATGGCCGAGACGGTAGCGTTCCTGACCGAGCGCGGCATTCCCGTGATGGGCCATATTGGCCTGACGCCGCAATCGATCAACACGCTAGGCTCGTTCCGTGCGCAGGGGCGCGACGAGAAAGGCTGGGCGCCGATCGAGAACGACGCCAAGGCGATCGCGGAAGCCGGCGCCTTCTCGGTCGTGATCGAGGCGGTGGCCGAGCCGCTCGCGCGCAAGATCACGCAGGAGATCGCCATTCCCACCATCGGCATCGGTGCGAGCGCCGCCTGCGATGGCCAGGTGCTCGTGCTCGAGGACATGCTCGGGCTTTCGCCGCGCACCCCGAAATTCGTCCGCCGCTACGGCAATCTCGGACCCTCGATCGAAGCGGCCATCGAGGGCTATGCCGCCGACGTCCGCGCGCGCAAATTCCCCGGGCCTGAGCATGTCTACGACATGAAAAAGAGCTAGAGGTTGGCGAAGTCAGATCGAGTTGCTCCGCGATGGACGTTGCGTTCCCTCCGTCGTCATTCCGGGGCGCGACGAAGTCGCGTGCCCGGAATCCATCGGGCGGCAAACTCTGCGGTGGAATGGATTCCGGGCTCACGCTTACGCGTGCCCCGGAATGACAGCGCGTGAGGAAGCACCTCCCGCCATTCCGGGAGACGTGAAGCAAACCTGTAGGACAGGGTGATGAACTGGTCAGGGCATTCGATTCCGGACATGCGGCTCGAAGCGCGCTTCGGCGACCGGGTCGTGCCGGTGTTTTGCGAGCGGCCGAAGAGCATCTGGGCGATGATATCGGAGGCCGCCGCCAGAAACCCTGACGGCGAGGCGCTGATCTGTGGCGACAGGCGAATGAACTGGCGCGAGGTCGTGCAGCAGTCCGCGCAGGTCGCGGCCGGATTGCAGAAGCTCGGTCTGCGCGCCGGCGATCGGGTCGCGGTGCTGCTCGGCAATCGCATCGAATTCGTGCTGACGATGTTCGCCGCCGCGCATGCGGGCCTGGTGACGGTGCTGCTCTCGACGCGGCAGCAGAAGCCCGAGATCGCCTATGTCTTGAGCGACTGTGGCGCGAAGCTCCTGATCCACGAGGCGACGCTTGCCGCGCGCGTGCCCGACGCGGCCGATGTTCCCGCGCTGGAGCGTCGGATTTCCGTCAGCGACGACAGCGGATCGCAATTCGCAGCGCTGCGCGACAATGTGCCATCAGAGGCGCCAGCAATGGTCGGCGAAGAGGATACGGCGATGATCCTCTACACATCTGGCACCACGGGGAAGCCGAAAGGCGCGATGCTCGCGCATTGCAACGTCATCCATTCCTCGATGGTGTTCGTGTCCGCCCTGAAACTCACAGCGGCGGATCGCTCGATCGCGGCGGTGCCGCTGGCGCATGTCACCGGCGCGGTCGCCAATATCACGACCATGGCTCGCTGCGGCGGCGCGTTGATCATCATGCCCGAGTTCAAGGCGGCCGAATATCTGAAGGTCGCCTCCCGCGAGCGCGTCACCTACACGGTGATGGTGCCGGCGATGTACAATCTCTGCCTGCTGCAGCCGGATTTCGACAGCTACGATCTCTCGAGTTGGCGCATCGGCGGCTTCGGCGGCGCCCCGATGCCGGTCGCGACGATCGAGCGATTGGACGCGAAATTACCCGGACTGAAGCTCGCGAACTGCTACGGCGCCACCGAGACCACGTCGCCCTCGACCCTGATGCCCGGCGAATTGACGGCTGCGCATATCGACAGCGTCGGCCTGCCATGCCCCGGCGCCGAGATCATCGTGATGGACGGCAATCACCGCGAGCTGCCGCGCGGCGAGATCGGCGAGATCTGGATCCGAAGCGGCTCGGTCATCAAGGGCTACTGGAATAATCCGAACGCGACCACGGAGACCTTCACCGCCGGCTTCTGGCATTCCGGCGATCTCGGCTCGATCGACGAGCGCGATTTCGTCCGCGTGTTCGACCGCCAGAAGGACATGATCAACCGCGGCGGCCTGAAGATCTATTCGGCTGAGGTCGAGTCGGTGCTGGCAGGACATCCCGCCGTCGTCGAAAGCGCGATCATCGCAAAACCCTGTCCGGTGCTGGGCGAGCGCGTCCATGCGGTGGTGGTGACCCGCGACGAGGTTGGCGCGGAAGTCTTGCGTGCCTGGTGCGCCGAGCGGCTGTCCGACTACAAGGTGCCGGAAACAATGGCGATCACACGCGACCCGCTGCCGCGCAACGCCAACGGCAAGGTGATCAAGCGGCAGTTACGGGAAACGCTGGCGGGGCTGTAGGGTGGGCAAAGCGTAGCGTGCCCACCTCTTCCTGCACCGCTCTTGATGGTGGGCACGCTGCGCTTTGCCCACCCTACGCGACTGAGCACGCTGGCTATCGTCGTCCCGGCTCCCGGCTACGCCAAAGGCTTCGCCGCGGCGCGCAAGGCCGGGACGACGGCGTCATTGCGAGCGTCGAAGCTGAACTTCGATGGCCGGCTTGTCTATGACCGACCAAACCTCCACGATCTTACCTTCTCGAAATTCGTAAATAACGTTCTCGGCGAACGAAACTCGTTTCCCGTCGATCTTGAGCCCGAGAAATTCTCCTTTCGGCCTGCAGTCGAAGAGCAGGCGGCTCGACACGTAAGGCGGATCCGCGATCAAGAGCTGGATATTGAACGAGAGGTCCGGGATCTGCTGAAAGTCATTTTCCAGCATCTCGCGATAGCCTGACAATCCAATCTGTCGGCCGTTGTGACGTACGTCATCGTGGACGAACCGTCCCAAATTGGTCCAGTCCTGCGCGTTCAAGCAGGTGATGTAGTCTCGATAGACCTTGGAGAGATGTTGCGGCGTCACGACAAATCTCCCTTGTCGCAGGTACCTGAGATCAATTGGTTCCATCGCCACCGCGATCACATCGCTGCCCCGCGAACGCGCCGTGGCTGTCAGGACAACCTTTACCCGGCCTGGCAGCCAAGGCATATTTCCCCAACGATTTTTAAAGGATTTCGCAAGGCGATGAACCAGGGAATCCAGCAAGTCGTTGGCGCCTATGTCAGACTGAAGAACGTGACGGCGCTGTTGGAGATGAAGGCTCACCGAAAGGAACTGCTCTCTCGGGCGCTTGACACGGATCAGTTCAGCCTCGCGCTATCACGTGATCTGTGCCGGCAGGATCTCGCCGCGATCGAAGACGGCATCCAGGATATCTTGAAGGGTGGCACGCTGCGAGGTTACGTCGATCATATAGAGCCTCACACCATTGCTGGCTGGGCTCAGTGCGTCGACCATCCCGAAATCCCGCTTCGCGTGGAACTCTATTTTGACGGCAGACTGGTCGGTAGTGTTCTGGCCGACCGCTATCGACAAGATCTCGAAAATGCCAATCTTGGAAGCGGCAACCACAGTTTCCAATTCAAACCCGATCGACACGCTTTCCTTGCCGCAGAACTGATCGCGGTTGCGGCGCCGGATGGCAAGCTCCTTCACGGGGGAACGTTGAAGCGAACAACTGCGGCGAGCGTCGACCAGCCGCAACCCGCGCTCAATCCTTCACCGTAGCCGATCTGCCTCCCGGGGCCGGCAGCCTTCCACCGTTAACGCTTTGATCCGCCTCGCTTTGCCTTGCCACCGCCATATCATTAAGGTAACGCCGCCGCGATGTGGGGATCGGGCGCGTCTGGCGCCTTGGCATTTTGCTTCGCCCTCCGGGGATGGGATAGCCTTAAGTGTCTGAATTATTTAGTGAAGTCGACGAGGAACTACGTCGCGAGCAGCTCAAGAAGCTGTGGGACAAGTATTCGCTCTACATCATTGCGCTGGCGATTCTGATCGTCGCCGGCGTGGGCGGCTGGCGCGGCTACGAATACCTCCAGGGCCAGAAGGCGGCCGAGGCGGGGGCTGCCTTCGACCGGGCTGTCGAGCTTTCCGAACAGAACAAGCGCGCCGAGGCGGAGGCCGCTTTCGCCGACCTGGCTACGAAGGCGCCGGCCGGTTACCGGGTGCTGGCGCGACTGCGGCTGGCTGCCGAAATCGCACCCCGCGACCCGCAGGCGGCCGCGAAGATGTATGACGAGATCGCCGCCGACCGCAGCGTCGGTGTGGCAGATCAGGATCTGGCGCGGATCCGGGCCGCGCAATTGCTGCTGGAAACCGCGACCTACCAGAACATGCTGCAGCGGCTCGAGCCCGCCACGGCGGCGAACTCGACCTTCCGTCACACCGCGCGCGAATTGCTGGCATTGTCGGCTTACCGCGCCAATGACGCCGCCGCAGCGCGGCAGTGGCTCGACCTGATCGTCAACGATGCCGAGACGCCGCCGAGCCTGCGCTCGCGCGCCGAGGCGCTGCAGGCGCTTTTGCCGCCTGTCGCCAAGAGCTGATTGAGAGGCTAACGAGTTGAGTGAGGGATTGCCCATGCGCCGCTCGCAACGTCTGATCGCAGCCGCTGTCGCCATTGCGCTTTGCAGCGTGCTGGCCGGCTGCGGGGGCGGCGGCCTGTCCAATTTCGATCCGTCGGACCTGCTCGACTTCCTCGACACCAAGAAGAAGCTGCCGGGTGACCGCAAGCCGGTATTCCCGGATGGCGTGCCGGGACTGGAGCAGGGCGTGCCGAAGGAGCTCTACAAGGGCTCGCAGCAACAGCAGATCGATGAGCAGAACGCGCAGGCTGCCGCCGCCGCTGCTCCGCCGCCACAGCCTCCGCCGGAGCAGGCGAAGTCGAAGCGATCGGCCAAGGGCAGGGCGACCAACGCCAGCACGGCGCCCGCAGCCGAGCCGGCCGCCGCCGATCCCAATGCCGCGCCGTCCGAGGAGGGCGCGGCCGCTGCGCTGCCGCCGGAGCCGAAGGCAAAGAGGATGGCGCGCAAGCGCACCACTGCGCCGCCGCCCGATCAGACGACGGCCCAACCGACCGCGGAGCCGGCTCCAGCACAGCCCACGCAGCAATCCGCCGCGCCGTTCCCAGCTCCAATGCCGAGCGGCAGTTTTTCGCGCTAGTTCCTGCTAGACTCCATTGACCTACACGCGTTTACCCCAACAGCGCTTTGATGATCCATGTCCTTCACGATCGCCATCATCGGCCGGCCCAATGTCGGAAAGTCGACGCTGTTCAACCGCCTGGTCGGGCAGAAGCTCGCGCTGGTGGATGACGAGCCCGGCGTAACGCGCGACCGCCGCGAGGGGCAGGCGCGGCTCGGCGATCTCGAATTCACCATTATCGACACCGCCGGTCTCGACGAGGGCGCCAAGGGCTCGCTGACCGCGCGCATGCAGGAGCAGACCGAAACCGCGATCGGCCTTGCCGACGCGCTGATGTTCGTGATCGACGCGCGGGTGGGTCTGACGCCGACCGACCGCGCTTTCGCCGATTTCGCCCGCCGCGCCGACAAGCCGGTGGTGCTTGTCGCCAACAAGGCCGAGGGCAAACATGGCGAGCTCGGCGCGATGGAATCCTACGCGCTGGGCCTGGGCGATCCGGTGCAGATTTCCGCCGAGCACGGCGAGGGCATGGGCGAACTTTATGACGCGCTGAGCGTGCTGATGCCGGCGCCTGCCGAAGATGATGAAGACCTCGAGGATGAAGCGCCGGAAACCGAGGAGGACGTCAGCCAACGTCCGATCCGCGTCGCCATTGTCGGCCGCCCCAATGCCGGCAAGTCGACGCTGATCAATCATCTGCTCGGCGAGGAGCGGCTCTTGACCAGCCCGGAAGCCGGCACCACGCGGGATTCCATCGCGGTCGAAATCAAATGGCAGGGCCGCGACTTCCGCCTGTTCGATACCGCGGGCCTGCGGCGGCGATCGCGGATCGAGGAGAAGCTGGAAAAGCTGTCGGTTGCGGATGCGCTGCGCGCGGTGCGCTTTGCCGAAGTCGTCGTGCTGATGATGGACGCGCAGAACAAGTTCGAGGAGCAGGACCTGCGCATCGCCGATCTGGTCGAGCGCGAAGGCCGCGCGATCGTGCTCGCGGTCAACAAATGGGACCTGGTCGAGCGCAAGCCGAACCTGATCTCAGGCTTGCGCGCCGATGCCGATCATTGGCTGCCGCAGGTGAAGGGCGTGCCTGTTGTTGCGGTGTCCGGGCTGATGGGCGAGGGCGTCGATCGGCTGATGAAGGCGATCGAGGAGGCCTACGCCACCTGGAACAAGCGCGTTCCCACCGCCGCGCTCAATCGCTGGTTCGAGCAGGCAGTCGCCGCAAATCCGCCGCCCGCGGTCTCCGGCCGCAGGTTGAAGCTGAACTACATCACCCAGAACAAGGCGCGGCCGCCGAGCTTCGTGCTGTTCTGCTCGCGCGCCGACGCCGTGCCGCAGTCCTATCTGCGCTATCTCACCAACTCGCTGCGCGAAACCTTCGACCTGCCGGGCACGCCGGTGCGCATCACGCTGCGTGAAAAGGCCAATCCCTTCGCCCATAAGCGCAAGCGGTTGTCGTGAGCGAAGAGGCGGCCGCGACCCTCGACACACCGCCGAGGCGCAGCGGCGCCGCGATCTTCATCTTCGGCACCGTCCTGCTCGACATGCTGGCGCTCGGCGTCGTCATTCCGATCCTGCCGAAACTGATCGAGGGTTTCGTCGACAATGATACGGCGAGTGCCGCGCGGATCTTCGGCCTGTTCGGCACCGCCTGGGCGCTAATGCAGTTATTCTTCTCGCCGATCCTCGGCGGATTGTCCGACAGGTTCGGGCGGCGTCCGGTGGTGCTGTTGTCGAACTTCGGCCTCGCCGCCGACTATTTGCTGATGGCGCTGGCGCCGTCGCTGATCTGGCTGTTCATCGGCCGCCTGATTTCGGGCATCACCTCGGCGAGCGTCTCGACCGCCTTTGCCTATATCACCGATGTCACTGCACCGGAGCAGCGCGCCACGATGTTCGGCAAGATCGGCGTCGCCTTCGGCGCCGGTTTCATCCTGGGGCCGGCGCTTGGCGGTCTGCTCGGCGGCTTCGATCCGCGATTGCCGTTCTGGGTTGCGGCAGGCCTGAGCTTTGCCAACGGACTCTATGGCCTGCTGATCCTGCCGGAGTCACTGCCGCGAGAGCGTCGTTCGCCGTTCCGCTGGAAGAGCGCCAATCCGATCGGCGCGCTGCATCTGCTGGGCTCGGACCGCGTGCTCGCGGGCCTCTCGTTTGCGAACTTCTTCGCCCAGCTCGCGCATGTCGTGCTGCCCTCGACCTACGTGCTCTATGCGACCTATCGCTACGGCTGGGACACCGCGACCGTCGGCGCGACGCTGGCGCTGGTCGGCCTCTGCCAGATGATCGTGCAGGGCGCGGCGATCGGCCCGATCGTCAAGCGTTTCGGCGAGCGGCGGGCGCTGCTGTTCGGGCTCGCCTGTGGCGCGATCGGCTTTCTGATTTTCGCGAGCGCGCCGACCGGAGCGCTGTCCTGGTTCGGCATTCCCGTGATGGCGCTATGGGGTGTCGCGGGCGCGGCGCTTCAGGCGTTGATAACGCAGCTTGTTGCACCGGATCAGCAGGGCCAGCTCCAGGGCGCCACCACCAGCGTGCAGAGCGTGTCCCAGCTCGTGGGACCATTCCTGTTCACGCTGACGTTCGCCTATTTCATCGGCACAAGCGCGCCGTTCAAATTGCCGGGCGCGCCGTTCTTCCTGGCGGCAGCACTGTTGCTGCTGGCGCTATTGGTAGCGTCGCTGACACTCGCGAGAAAAGCGCAGGCTTCGTAGGGTGGGCAAAGCGCAGCGTGCCCACCATCGCGAGCACAGCAGGCGATGGTGGGCACGGCGCTTCGCGCCTTTTGCCCACCCTAGGCATCACGCCATTACTTCTTCACCAGCGGGCATTCGCTGGCTTCGAGCGGCTTGGCCGCGTCTTCCGGCGGGATGGTGGCGATCAGCTTGTAGTAGTCCCAGGGATATTTGGACTCTTCCGGCTTCTTCACCTCGAACAGATAGGCCGGGATGATGCGGCGGCCGTCGATGCGCAGCGGGCCCTTGCCGAACAGGGGATCGTCGGTCGGCAGTTCCTTCATCTTGACGACGGTCTTGGCGCCATCATGGGTGTTGCCGCCCATCGCCTCCAGCGCCTTCAGGTAATGCAGCACGGCCGCGTAATTGCCGGCGACCGTCATCGACGGCATCATGCCCTTCGGCGACACCTTGGTGAAACGCTTCGACCATTCGCGGGTCTTGTCGTTCAAATCCCAGTAGAAGGATTCCGTAAACGTCAGTCCCTGCGCGGTCTTCAGGCCGAGCGAATGCACGTCGGTGATGAAGAGCAGGAGTGCCGCGAGCTTCTGGCCGCCGGAGACGATGCCGAATTCCGACGCCTGCTTGATCGAGTTGGTGGTGTCGCCGCCGGCATTCGCGAGCCCGACCACCTTCGCCTTCGACGATTGCGCCTGCAGCAGGAAGGAGGAGAAGTCGGACGTGTTGAGCGGGTGCTTCACGCTGCCCAGCACCTTGCCGCCATTGGCGAGGACGACGGCGGTGGTGTCGCGCTCCAGCGCATGGCCGAAGGCGTAGTCGGCGGTCAGGAAGAACCAGCTATCGCCGCCGGCCTTGGTCAGCGCCTTGCCGGTGCCGTTGGCGAGCATGTAGGTGTCGTAGGTGTAGGAGATCGTGTTCGGCGTGCAGGCCTTGCCGGTGAGATCGGCGGTGGCCGCACCCGAGTTGAGCAGCACCGCGTTCTTCTCCTTGACGAGATTGCTGACCGCGAGCGCGACGCCCGAGTTCGGCGTATCGACGATGACGTCGACCTTCTCGTTGTCGATCCATTGCCGGGCGATGTTGACGCCGACATCAGGCTTGTTCTGGTGATCGCCGCTCAGCACCTCGATCTTCCAGCCCTTGTTACGCAGGCCGGAATCCTCGACCGCCATGTTGACCGCGGCGACCGAATTGGCGCCGCCGATGTCGGCGTAAAGGCTCGACATGTCGTTCAAGACGCCGATCTTGACGGTTTTGTCCTGAGCCTTGTCTTGAGTTTTGTCTTGGGCGAAGGCCGGGGTCGCAAGACCCAATCCGGCACAGGCGAATAGCGCGGCGTAGCGCCGCGCGCGCGTCGTTTTCATGTGTTCCCTCCTGTTGATGCCGGCATGGCCCTCTTTTTTTGGGGCCTTTCACCGGCGGCGCGGTCGGGGTGACCCGATCCTCGGGTTCCCGCTTATCCTGTCTCGCGCCTTCCGGCAATGCGCTTATCGTAGCGCATCGGAGGTCAGTTTGAATTTCTGGATGCGCTTGGCGTTGTCGACCTCGGCGGTATAGACGTTGCCCTTGGCGTCGACGGCCATGGCGTGGACCCAGTGGAATTGCCCGGCATTGCGGCCGCTGCGGCCGAAACTGCCGACCACGGTGCCATCGTCGCGCCTGACGATCCGGATCTCGTTGTTCTCGCCGTCGGCGCTCAAGAGATAGGTTTGGTTCGGATCGGGCCAGAGCGCGATATCCCACACCGCGCCGTTGCCGAGCGTGCTCTTCTCAAAGAACCACTCTTTGACGAAGGACCCGTCCTTCTTGAACACCTGGATGCGGTTGTTGATGCGATCGCAGACATAGACCCGCCCGTCATTGGCGAGCTTCACGCAATGCACGGGATTGCCGAATTGCTGCGCAACCGGCGCCTTGGGATCATAGGCGGCCTGCTTGTCGTCATCAGGCTTGTTGCCATAGGCGCCCCAGTGCCGCTTGTAGGCGCCGGTGGTGGCGTCGAACACGATCACGCGGCGGTTGCCGTAGCCGTCGGCGACGTAGATCTCGTTGGCCTCCTTGTCGATCGCGGTCTCCGCAGGCTTGCCGAGTTGGGTGGTGTCGTTACTGCCCTTGCTCGGCGCGATCTTGCCGATCTGGGAGACGAACTTGCCGTCGAGCGTGAATTTCAGGATCGCGTTGTCATTGTCGGCATTGCCGCCGACCCAGACGAAGCCGCGCTCGTCGACCTCGATGCCGTGCTCGCGGCCGACCCATTCATAGCCTTCGCCGGGCCCGCCCCAGGCGCGCAACAGATTGCCGTCGGCGTCGAACTCGAGTACCGGCGGCGCCGGGACGCAGCATTTCGAGCGCGGCGGATTGAGCGTTGCGCCTTTCTCGTCATCGGTCAGCGAGCGCGGACGATGGATCACCCAGATATGGCCCTGCCAGTCGACGGTGATGCCGCCGACCTGCCCGAGGATCCAGCTGTTCGGCAACGGCTTCGGCCAGGCCGCATCGACCGCGAAGGCCGGAATGTCGCCGGCATGCGATGGCGCCGACAGGCAGAAGCAGGCGATACAGCTTAAGATGAATCCGAAAAGGGTGCGCGCGCGATTGAGCCTCGCCGTCATGATTGCCTCCCTGATTTTTTCTTGGCGGTTTGCCCGCTCGGGTGGCAGTCAATCGCGGGGCGGGAAGGGTGTCAACTGTTGCCCGCTGTCATTGCGAGGAGCGCAGCGACGGGCCTGTAAGTTTTTCATTGGCCGCGCTGGATAGCAATGGATTTGAGCTGGGTGGCTCGCGCGGGATGCGAGGTAGAGTTAGCATCAGGCGGTCTTCAATGCGCGGCGGCTGATGGCCCAGATGAGATTGTGGGTCACAGCGTGAAGCAGACAGGCGATCCGGACCTTGGCCAAACCGCGCAGGACCATGCGGCCAAAGCCGCGGTTCTTCAGGCGGGCATGGACATGCTCGGTGTTGCTGCGCCGTTTGTAGACCGCTTGGCCTTCTGGACTGTCCATGCGGGCGCGCCACTCTTTCAAGCATTGCGGTTCGGCGGCACGGTTGCGTTCGTATCGCGCCTTGCTTTCTGGTTTGGAGGCGTCTTTGCGGGCCGGTGGCGGGCTGAACACCTGCACGGAAGGGTGAGTTTGCGCAAGGATGCCGATGTCAGCCGCGGTCATCGCGCCGATATCGGCCAGCAGTCGATCCGGCAGCTTGCCGCAACGCTGTTCGACCTGCGCCACCATCGCTGGCGCCAGACCGCGGTCATTGCGCCGCTGCACCGGCTCGATCGCGACCACGAAGCCGCAGGCACTCGCCACTTGCACATTATAGGCAGGCCGTACAGCGCCGTCCGCCATCTTCATCAGCGGCGCATCCGGATCGGTCGTCGAGACACGCTCTTGCTTGGGATGCTTGCCGCCTTTGCCTCCGGCAGGCGGCTCGTCCCCCTTGGTCTGCTCCGTCTCTTCCTTCGCAGTTGCAGGAGGCTTGGCCAGCGCTGCTGCGACACGACGGGCGCGGTCTTCGGCCGCAGAGAGGCGACGCCTCAACAGCCGCCGTTCACCCGCCGCAGAATCGGCCTCCAATTCCTGCTTCAACTCGGCAACTCGGATGCGGGCCTTCTCTTCCAGCTCAGTGAGGGTTTGCCTGCGCCGCATCGACGAACGGCTCGCCGCGGCCCTGACCTTGGTGCCGTCAGTGATAACTTCATCCAGCGTAATCAGGCCTTGCTTCATCAAAGCCGCCAGACTGTTTGTCAGAAGGCGATCGAGGAACTCGCCGCTGTCCAGACGGAACTCCGACAGCATCGTGTGGTTCACCCCGACCCCGCCGCAAATCCAGCGATAGATCGTATGATGCTCGCACAGCCGTGCCAGCGCGCGGGCGGCCCCAATCCCGTCGGCCGTCGCGTACAGCCAAAGGGCAAGCAGAATGCGCGGGTCGGTCGCCGGGCGGCCCGGCGCCTCGCCCCGCGCCTTGATGCGGTCGTAAAAACATTGAAGGTCCAAGCCTTCAACGAAAGACCAAACTGCCCGCACCGGGTGCTCGTCAACCACCAGGCTCTCAAGGTCAACCAGTTCAAAGCCAGGCTGGCTACGCTCTGCCTGCCGAATGCGAACGTCCATCACGCGCTCCGAATCGATCCACGCAATGAATCACACCGCATCACCAAAAAAATGACAGGCCCGACGAAGCAATCCATGCCTCCGCAAGCTGAGAGATGGATTGCTTCGCTTCGCTCGCAATGACGGAGAAAATCACGCTGGCGGATGAAAGCTCATCAGCTTGCGCGAGGGGTAGTCGTAGAACTTGCCGGTCTCGTTCCACTCCGGCATGCACATCGGCAGGATGAATTCGGCCGCCTGCTCAGGCGTATCGAGATCCATCGGGTCTTCGCCCGGAAACACGGCGGCGCGCATGCGGGTGCGGATCGGGCCCGGGCTGAACAGGTTGACGCGCAGCCTCAAGGTCGCGGTCTCGTTGGCCCAGACGCGCACCAGCGTTTCCAGCGCGGCCTTCGACGCCGCATAGGGGCCGAGATAGGCGAGTGCCTTGTTGGCGGCGCCCGAGGTGATGAACACCGCGCGTCCGGCATCGGACACTTTCAGGAGCGGCTCCATGCAGCGGATGAGCTGGAAGTTCGCGGTCACGTTGACCGCCATGACGTCGTTCCACGATTTCAGATCGATGTGGCCGAGCGGCGAGGAGGGACCGGCGACTCCGGCATTGCCGACGAGGATGTCGAGCTTGCCGTGGCGCTCATGCAGCGCGGCGCCTAAGCGGGCGATGCCGTCGGAATCGGTGAGGCTGAGCGGCACCAGCGTGGCGCTGCCGCCGCTTTGCCGGATCTCGTCGTCGAGCTCCTCGAGCCCGCCTTGGGTCCGCGCCACCGCCACGATATGCGCGCCGGCCTTGGCCAGCGCGAGCGCGGTGGCATAGCCGATGCCGCGCGAGGCGCCGGTGACGAGGGCTATGCGGGAGGCAAGGGGAAGGGGCATTTACGGATTAACTCTTCGTGGTCGTCCCGGCCTAGGGCGCAACTTGCGCTCCGGGACCGGGACCCATACTCCGCGGCGGTCATGATACGCGACGGCGGTTGTGTCCAATGGCTTCCGAAAAAACAGGGCCGGTGGTTGGTTATGGGTCCCGGCCTTCGCCGGGACGACAATTCAGCTCGCCTCTGCCAGCAGCGAGAGCTGGCGCGGCTGCGGCTCGGCTTCACTGTGGTCGGTGAGATGCGTCGGATAGGCGCCCGTGAAACAATGGTCGGCGAACTTCGGGTTGGCCGGATCGCGGCCGCCGGGATAGCCCATTGCGCGATACATGCCGTCGATCGACAGGAAGGCCAGCGAGTCCGCGCCGATGATCTCGCGCATCTCCTCCAGCGTGTGCGTCGCCGCCAGCAGGCCGCCGCGGTCAGGCAGGTCGATGCCGTAATAGTCGGGATAGAGGATCGGCGGGGAAGCGAGGCGGAAGTGCACTTCAAGGGCGCCGGCGTCGCGCATCATGCGCACGATCTTCTTCGAGGTGGTGCCGCGCACCAGCGAGTCGTCGATCAGGAGGATGCGCTTGCCCTCGATCGCGGCGCGGTTGGCCGAATGCTTCATGCGCACGCCGAGCTCGCGCACGCTCTGGGTCGGCTGAATGAAGGTGCGGCCGACATAGTGGTTGCGGATGATGCCAAGCTCGAACGGCACGCCGGAATACTGGCTGTAGCCGACCGCGGCGGGTACGCCGGAGTCTGGCACCGGCACGACGACGTCGATATCCGGATGGTTCTCGCGCGCAAGCTGCGCGCCGAATGCCTTGCGGACCTCATAGACCGAACGGCCGCCGACGATGGAGTCGGGCCGTGAGAAATAGATGTATTCGAAGATGCAGGGCCGCGCCGGTTTCGGCGGGAACGGCTTGTGCGTGTGCGCGCCTTCCTCATCGAACACGATGATCTCGCCGGGCTCGATGTCGCGGACATATTTGGCGCCGATCATATCGAGCGCGCAGGTCTCCGAGGTCAGGATCGGCCGGCCGTCGAGATCGCCGAGCACGAGAGGCCGGATGCCGAGCGGGTCGCGCGCGCCGACCAGCTTCTTGTTGGTCAGGGCGACCAGCGAATAGGCGCCCTCGATCGCGCGCAGCGCCTCGATGAAGCGATCGACGAAATGGCCACGCTTGGACTGCGCCACCAGGTGCAGGATCACCTCGGTGTCGGTGGTCGACTGCATCATGGCGCCGTTCTTGACGAGCTCGCGGCGCAGCGACAGCCCGTTGGTGAGGTTGCCGTTATGGCCGACCGCAAAGCCGCCGGCGTTGAGCTCGGCGAACAGCGGCTGCACGTTGCGCAGGATGGTGGCGCCGGTGGTGGAATAGCGGACGTGGCCGACCGCGGTCGAGCCGGGCAGGCGCTCGATCACTTCGCGGCGGGAGAAGGTGTCGCCGACCAGGCCGAGCCGGCGCTCGGAGTGGAAGCGGCTGCCGTCGAAGGTGACGATGCCGCAAGCTTCCTGGCCGCGATGCTGGAGGGCGTGCAATCCGAGCGCCGTGATGGCGGCAGCTTCGGGGTGGCTGAAAATGCCGAACACGCCACACTCTTCGCGTAGCGTGTCGCCTTCGAGATCATCCTGCAATTCGATGGGCCCGGAAGAATACGGGTCAAGCTGCTCGGCGTGATCGGAAGGGGCTTGCATCGCGTTCATCGCCTTTCTTTGCGGCCTGTGCTGAGTTTAGCCCAACAGGCCTAAGTCAAGGTTTAACGGCCCGCAGGTTTCTCGATCAGCTTTTTAAGGCTGTCGCGGGCAGGTTTACTATAGCCATCGCCGGACGCCGGCGCGGTGGGTTCGGCGTCAGTCTGATCGTCTTCCGGTTTGTTTTTCTTGAACCGCTTTAAGATGGTGTTCTCGGGGTCATCAGGCAAGAGCGACATCAGCCAATCCCCGGTTCCTTGCAGCACCACGCGGGATTTTGCGCCCGTCACCCAGTCCGGCCGCTGCTTGTCAGGAACCAGCCAGCTAAAGAACAGGAAGGCGACGACCACGATCAGGAGCCCGCGCGCCAGCCCGAACAGGAAGCCGAGCGTACGGTCGAGCGCACCGATGCGCGAATCCAGGATCATGTCGGAAATCCGCACCGTGATGATGGACACCACGATCAGGGTACCGATGAAAGTGCCGGCGACCACGACGACGGCGGCGACCGTGTCGTTGTTGAAGTAAGTTTTGGCAGTCGGCAAAAGCTTCGAGAAAGCATAGAGCGTGACCAGCGCCGCCGCGCCCCAGGCCGCGATCGACAGGATCTCGCGCATGAAGCCGCGCACCATCGCAAGCAGGCCCGAGATCAGCATCACTGCGAGCAGGACGAGATCGAGGATCGTTATCGGCATCGGGTGGTCAGGTCCGCTCGTTCTTCTTATGGGTCTGCAGGGCACGGCCGCCCGCGAATCGGCGTTTCGGTTTGAGGGGCTTATAGCGTCCCCGGCAAGGCCGGAAAGCGCCTGTCCCACGCGGCGCGATGTATAGCGGCGAGGGGCGCCAAGGTCACCCCGCTTTAGCCCTTCTCGCGACGGAATCGGGCCGGTGTGGCATTTTTCTCAACGGGTTCAGCGTCCCGTTGGGCCTGGTGGTTGCCCCTAGGGGTGCCACGGGCGGCGATCTCGGCGACCAGGGTGGTCAGTCCGCCGACCGAGTTCAGGGTAAGCCCGGCATCGCCGGCGTCGCCGCGGGCCGATTCGGGCAGCACGGCGCGGCCAAACCCGAGTTTCGCCGCCTCCTTCAGCCTGGCCGAGGTCTGCGCCACCGGCCGGACCGCGCCGGACAGCGAAATCTCGCCGAAATAGACCGCATCCGTCGGCAGGGGGGCGTTCACCAGCGAGGACACCAGCGCCGCGGCGGCGGCAAGGTCGGCGGCGGGTTCCTGGATGCGCAGGCCGCCGGCGACATTCAGGTAGACGTCATGGCCGGAGAGTTTCACGCCGCAATGGGCCTCCAGCACTGCCAGCACCATCGACAGCCGGCTCGGGTCCCAGCCGACCACCGCGCGCCGGGGTGTGCCGAGCGAGGTCGGCGCCACCAGCGCCTGCAATTCCACCAGCACCGGGCGGGTGCCCTCGATCCCGGCAAAGACGGCGGTGCCGGGGCTGCCGAGGTCGCGCTCGGAAAGGAACAATTCGGAGGGGTTTGAGACCTCACGCAGGCCGAGCCCGGTCATCTCGAACACCCCGATCTCGTCGGTCGGGCCGAAGCGGTTCTTGACCGCGCGCAGGATGCGGAACTGCTGCGAGCCTTCGCCCTCGAACGACAGCACCGCGTCGACCATGTGCTCGACCACGCGGGGGCCGGCGATCTGGCCATCCTTGGTGACGTGCCCGACCAGGATGATGGCCGCACCGGTCTTCTTGGCGAAACGAATCAGCGCCTGCGCCGAGGCGCGGACCTGGGTCACCGTGCCGGGCGCGGATTCGACCGTGTCGGTCCACATGGTCTGGATCGAATCGATCACGATCAGGCGCGGCACCGTGCCTTCTGATAGCGTCGAGACGATATCCTCGACCGAGGTTTCGGAAGCGAGCTGCACCGGCGCATTCGCAAGCCCGAGCCGCTCGGCGCGCAACCGCACCTGCGCCACCGCCTCTTCGCCCGAGATGTAGACCGCGCGGTGCCCGGCGCGCGCCATCATGCTGGTCGCCTGCGTCAGCAGCGTCGACTTGCCGATGCCGGGATCGCCGCCGACCAGGAGCACCGACCCGCGCACGAAGCCGCCGCCGGTGACGCGGTCGAGCTCGGTCATCCCGGAGGAGAGGCGGGGAGCGTCGTGGCTCTTGCCGGACAGCGACTCCAGCGCAAACGTCCGCCCCTTGCGCTTGGAGCGGATGGACACCGGCACATTGCCGGTCGAGTCCTCCTCCGCCAGCGTATTCCACTCACCGCAGGCGTCGCACTTCCCCTGCCAGCGATTATACGCCGCACCGCAATTCTGGCAGACAAAGGAGAGGGTGTTCTTGGCCATGGAAAATCCTACCGCCCATTCCGCATTTGGGTGCGCTCACAGGCGGCGAAGAATGAAATCAGGAACGCACAGCCGAACCAACCGCAGGCGGCAACCCAAGCGTCCGCAACAATTCAAAAGCTTTCAGGGCACGGTTGTTGCCGGTCTTGGCCCCCTTGCGCCGAACCAGTTCGGTCTTCCAATCAGAAATGCCTTCCACTACCGCCAACCAATGAATGGTGGCAGCAAGCTCAAGCACGGTGGACGAGTGCCGCTGCATTTCAGCAAGCGCTGTGCGGATGCGCCCGATTGGCATATGGGCGTCCGCCTTATCGCCATCGCCCTCTGCTTCCGCGGAGTAGGCGACGTAAGGCACGCCATCGCTCAGGCGACGGCGCTGGCTTGCGTGTAGGTGACCGAACACGATGTCGTCTTCGATCTTCTCGGCCAAATCCTCCGAATAGGGGCCGTAATGATAATATTCGTACGAGAAGCCGCTATCGAGGCCCATCCGGTCAAGCAGATACACGACTTTCTGGAGACGGATTTTCCCGACGATCTCTCCCCCGGCAGCTATCACGAGGCTTGGAACATCAGCCGTCATTTGAGCCTCCCTCTGACCGAATCAATGACAGATTGCGCCATTCTGGAGCTTGCTTCATCAAGAAAGTAGTAGCGCTCGAAGGCTCGCTGACGATCGGAGCCGGCTACCGTAGCGTCTTTGAAGTCGGTAATTTCTTTGAGCTTGTGGTCTGACATCCGGATCATGAGCCGTTTCTGGGCGCGCCCGTCGTCAGCTCCGATCTCACCGTATATCGACAGTTTGGCGGAGTCCCGGAATACATCTTCCCCGAGTTGCGATTTGAAGCGGGCGTCGAGCGCGTGTTTCAGACGGCGCTGTTCTTCCGCATCCTCCGGAAAGGCGTGCTGAACGTCGAGGCAGATAGGGCGTTCTCGATTGAGTATCCGCCCGGCAATTCGCTTGATTATCCCGTCACCATTTGTCGCGACGGTATGTAAGGCGCCCCACACCACCGTGTCGTCCAAGGCGCCATAGTTGGCGATGCCGTCGCCTCCCGGAGAAAAGAAGAGAACCAAGGGATGATCGTCGGGCAGGCCGGCGACCCTGCCGTTGGCATCTATCTCGCGTGCGGTGAATCGAAAGAAAGCCGATACCATCTGCTCGATCCCGCGCGTCGTCTTGTGCAGATATACGTTCGTGTAGAGGCGATACCGCGCCAACAGGAAATCTTCGGCAGCGTCGCGCGCTTTGTGCTCGAGGCAGAAGCTGTGCTGATAAATCGGATCTGCGTCGTCGGACTCGGCCGGCGCGAAGTCGATTTCGGCAACGCGCACATTGTCCATCAGCCAGTCCAGGTCGATGGCGCCGGCGCCAGTCATGTAACGGTCGCGGAGCAGATAATCCAAACGATCGGCGTCAAACGAACTCGACACGACCGCATGATACATGTCCGTCGGGGTTTCGGCGGCGACCAGGTCCGCGACATCCTCCGGCTTCACGCCGGACGCTGCGATTATCTCCGATATCCTGCCGCTGCCATCGCGGATCATGTCCGCAGTGAAAGCCTCATGACTTCGAATCTTTGGCTTCGGCGCGGCGTCTGTGGATCGTTCCGCGGCCAGTGCTTTTCGTGCTTCCTCGAAGGCGTGGCTAAAGGGGCCATGGCCGATGTCGTGAAGCAAGGCAGCAAACAGTGCGACCTTGGCACGCGTCTCGTTGAATTCGCCTTCGACGCGCTTGAGCTCGATCTCGCGTTTCAGGATTCCGACGAGGCGTCGCGCATTGTGGTACACGCCGATCGAATGCGAAAAGCGCGTGTGGCTCGCGGAAGGGAACACATACTCGGACACGCCGAGTTGCTTGACGCGCCGAAGACGCTGCACTTCGGGCGTATTGAGCAACTTCCAAACGCTCTCGTCGACCAAGCCATCGTCATTAAAGACAATGAGGCCATGAATAGGGTCTCGGACGCGCTGAGGCTTCATAAGAACAAAAGTAGAACATTCTCCGCCGTACGTCTACCAAAAGATGGAACCGCCCCGAAACCCGTTGCGCGTCATATGGTTAGGGCGTGACGAGCAGTCTGGTTCAGCGGATAGCGGGACAATGATGTCTAGTGAGTTACCGCGGGCCACAGCAGCGACGCTCCGGCCACAAGCATGATGCCGTCCATCACGAGGCGGAAGACGTCAGGTTCAAGCCGCAGCACGAAGCGCTTCGCAATGAAGGCGCCCGCCATCAGCGACGAGCCCGCGATCAGGCCTTTGAGAGCGACGTCAGGCGTCAGCGCGCCGAAACGTTCAAACGTCACCGACTTGCTCACATAGAGGCCGAGCGAGCTTGCGGCCTCGGTGGCGAGGAACGCGCCCTTGGTGAGGCCATAGAACAGGAACAGCGGCACGCTCAAAGGTCCGGTCGAGACCACGATGCCCGTGAGATAGCCGATGATGGCGCCGCCTACAGCGAGATGCCACAACCGCGCCTGCAGTTGATGCCGCGCCAGCCAGTGCCGCGCCGGCACCATCGCGATCAGGAACAGGCCGATTGCGATGTCGACCACGCGAGACGGCAGCGCCAGCAGCGTGCGTGCACCGAGCGCCGCGGCCGGGATGCCGGTGATGGAGTAGGCGGCGCAGGCCCGCCAATCGACCTCGCGCCACCAGGCCAGGATGCGCGAAAGGTTCGCCATCACCGCGGCCACCGCCATGATCGGCACCGCTTGCTTTGGTCCGAACTGATAGATCAGCACCGGCATCAGCATGATCGACGATCCCGTGCCAACGATGCCCGAAAGCGTTCCGGCAATCAGGCCGACGATGAGGACGAAGAGGTAACCCACGAGATAGTGTCCGCGACTCGTTCAGGGGGAAGAGAGCCTAGCAAGTTTCGGGAGGTCGCGTCCTAACACTCGCTGTCATTCCGGGGCGCGCCCCTTGGCGCGAGCCCGGAATCCATCAGACCACCGGCACAGGTGGAAAAATGGATTCCGGGCTCGCCGCTTCGCGACGCCCCGGAATGGCGGAGGAGAAAAATTTGCTAGTGATTCCAACGTGATTTGCTTCGTCCAGTTGGCTTGAAAAAAATAAACCGCTTAACCCGTCGGGCAAATCAGCACTATTAATCCGCGCGTCTCACGGTAGATGAGGGGCGGATCGCGATCGTCACGAACGTTGCGGTGAGATGCGGTGGACGAGATGCGTGTGACTGACGAGCACGCGCATCACGGACGGCGAAGTCGTGTGGTCCTGGCGCCCCGACGCTGGCGCT
>NZ_JAQMIL010000042.1:0-79830 GCF_029990105.1 Bradyrhizobium sp. Arg237L
GTTGCACGGGACCCACGGGTGCAACCAGCACCCGGCTTTCCCTGCGCCCTCTGATATCGAGGAGGGTGGAACGAGACGCAAAGCTCGGACGCAAAGCGTCGCGAGAACGCGGACACATATCCTCACGCTGTTTGAATCAAACGTAGGATGGGTAGAGCGAAGCGAAACCCATCGCGATGAAGCAAGCGGCGTGAATGATGGGTTTCGCTCCCGCTCTACCCATCCTACGATCCTGCGACGGCGTCGTAGGGTGGGCAAAGCGAAGCGTGCCCACCATTACGAGCGGAGTGCTGATGGTGGGCACGCTGCGCTTTGCCCACCCTACGGCTGATTGACAACTGAATCGGAATTTCCCCTCGCGCCGGGCACGAGCGAGGATGTGTTAGCGGGCTATTACAATTGGCGCTGTCATCTGCACGCGCTGCACACTTTGCTTGGCGCGCCGCACAAATTCAGGAACGTCCAAGCTGACGCGCAATTCATCATTGACGCATTGCTGCTCGCGCGTGATGTGATGAGAGCTTGAGCATCGCGGCTGCTGCCAACAACGAGCAGCGAGAGAAAGAATGACTCGCTTCGACGGAGTCGTGGATTGCCTTCTTTTCGGCAGAGTTCCGGCGCTCATTTGCACCGGGTCTGAATTCAAGCTCGGTGTTACACCTCAACCCAAGATGGAACTCGAGATGCACCATCCAGACCAGACACGTCGTTCGCTTCTGAAGGTTCTTGCCACCGGCGCCTGCGTTGCGGCCACCGGGCCTGCTGCGGCGCAAGAGGATCAGCCCGGCAGCAGCGAGCGGCCGAAGAAAGGCGATCTCCTCGTTCTCTCCGAAGGAGACCGCGCCGGCCAAGTCATCAAGTCCGACGATCTCAAGCCAGGCGGCCCGCCGGTACGCGCCTGGCCGAAGGATCCCGCCACCTCGGTGGTCCGCAAAGGTTCGCGTTTGAATGAAGTGCTTGTCATCAGGCTAAATCCCGATGAACTCGATGATGACACGCGCGCGCGTTCGGCCGACGGCATCGTCGCCTATTCAGTGATCTGCGCGCATGCCGGATGTCCGATCACCGGCTGGGTGAAGGCGGCCGAAAGCGACGAGAAGGTCCTCAAGTGTTTTTGCCACAATTCCGAATATGACCCGCGGCACAGCGCGGACGTCGTGTTCGGGCCGGCAACCCGTCGTCTGGCGGCGCTTCCGCTGGCTCTCACTGACGGTTCGCTCACCGTGTCTGCGGTGTTCGTAGGAAAGGTAGGTGTTTGAGGCAAAGGATCAGGCAACGCTGTTGAATTGGAATTTTACAACCGAAGGTTGTGATCGCAAATGAAAAACAGAGCAGGGAGGTAGCATCTAATGACCAGGAAACAATGGCTTCTCACGAGTGCAGCGGCGTTCGCGTGCCTTGTCTCAACCGCCGCAGTGGCCGGCCCGATCGAGAATTACAGCCCGGTGACCTCGGCGCGTCTCGAAAATCCCGAGCCGGGCAACTGGATGCTGTATCGGCGGACCTATGACGGGCAGGGCTATAGCCCGCTCGAGCAGATCAACGCCTCGAACGTCAAGAGCCTGACCCCGGTATGGACCTTCTCCACCGGCGTGATCGAAGGCCACGAGGCGCCGCCGATCGTCAACAACGGCGTAATGTTCGTTGCAACCCCGATGGGGCAGGTGATCGCGCTCAACGCCAAGACCGGCGATGAATATTGGCGCTACAAGCGGCAGCTTCCGGAAGACCTGTTCCAGTTGCATCCGACCAGCCGCGGCGTCGGCCTGTGGCAGGACAAGCTCTATCTCGCCACGACGGATGACCATGTGGTCGCGCTCGATGCCAAGAGCGGCAAGGTGGTCTGGGATACGAAGGTGCAGGACTACAAGAAGGGCCAGTACATGACCCTGATGCCGTTGGTCGTCGACGGTAAGGTTATCGTCGGCGGTTCTGGCGGCGAGTTCGGCGTTCGCGGTTATGTCGTCGCCTACGACGCCAACAACGGCAAGGAACTGTGGCGCACCTTCACCATTCCCGCGCCCGGCGAGCCCGGCAGCGAGACGTGGAGCGGCGACGACTGGAAGACCGGCGGCGGATCGGCCTGGATGACGGGCAATTACGACGCGGATACCAAGACGGTCTATTGGGGCGTCGGCAACGCCGCACCATGGCCCGGCTCGGCGCATGCCGGCGACAATCTCTACACCAGCTCCGTGCTGGCGCTCGATCCGGACACCGGCAAGATCAAGACGCACTTCCAGTATCACCAGAACGATTCCTGGGACTGGGACGAGGTCGAGGCGCCGATCCTGGTCAACCTGGAACGGGAAGGCCGTCCGTTCAAGGCGCTCATCCATCCGGGGCGCGATGCGATCTTCTGGGTTCTGGAAGCGAAGCCCGATCGCATCAACTATGTGACCGGCTGGCCGTTCGTGTACACGAATGTCTGGAAGGGCATCGAGAAGGAGACCGGCAGGCCGATCGTCGATCCCGAGCACAAGCCGGTGCTCGGCAAGCGTGTCGAATTCTGTCCGTCGCTGTGGGGCGGCAAGGATTGGCCGTCGGCGGCCTATAGCCAGAAGACCAAGCTCGTCTACGTTCCCGCCAACGAGAACTTCTGCGGCGGCTTCTCCGGCGAGAAAACACCGCTGGTTCCCGGCCAGCTCTGGCTCGGCACCAAGCCGGAGGATATCGGTCTGACGGTGCGCCCGGGCGCCACTCACATGGGCGAGTTGCAGGCCTGGGATCCGGCCACCGGCAAGAAGGCCTGGTCGCACACCTTCCCGAAATCGCAACTGTTCGGTTCGGTGCTGGCGACCGCGGGCGATCTGGTCTTTGCCGGCGGCACCAACGATCGCAACTTCCGCGCCTTCAATGCCAAGAGCGGCGAGCTGCTGTGGGAGCAGAAGACCAATTCCGGCATCATGGGCATGCCGATGTCCTATGAGGTCGACGGCACGCAGTATATTGCGATCCAGTCCGGCTGGGGCGTCGACGCGCAGCGCATCCAGGATGCCTTGGCCACCCAGAATGTCGGCGTGGAGAACAACGTTCCCCAGGGCGGCGTCGTCTGGGTGTTCGCGGTCAAGAAATAGCGACGCGCAGGACAGCCAGCAAAAAAAGCGGCGGACCGAAAGGTCCGCCGCTCTTCTTTAGGGATCAGTTGATCGATGAACTGCTTGCGTTCGGCCTTACGCCTCCAGTTGCTTGCCGATCGGCATCGCGCGGATGCGCTTGCCGGTCGCGGCGAAGATCGCGTTGATCAGCGCCGGCGCGAATGGCGGCACGCCGGGTTCACCGACGCCGCTCGGCGGCGTATCGGGGCTGGCGGGCGGCACGATGTAGACATTGGTCACGGCAGGGGATTCGTCGATCCGGATCACCGGGTAATCGTCGAAATTGCCCTGCTGCACCTTGCCGTCCTTGAAGGTGACCTCGCCGTACTTGGCGAGGCTCAGGCCCATGATCGCCGCGCCCTCGATCTGCGACTGGATGCGCTCGGGGTTGACGTAGGTGCCGCAGTCGATCGCGGTGTCGACCCGCGGCACCGTCAGCTTGCCCTTGTCGTCGATAGCCACCTCGACGATGGTCGCGATGTAGCTGACGAAGCTCCTGTGCACCGCGATGCCGAGGCCATGGCCCTTGGGCACCGAGCGTCCCCAGCCGCCCTTGTCGGCGACCAGTTCGACCACCTTGCGCAGCCGCGCGGTGTCGATCGGGTAGCTGTCATAGGGCTCGCCATAGTTCCAGGGATCCTTCACCGAGGAAAGATTGACGATCCGCGGCGAACCGATCAGCTCCAGCAGCATGTCCTTCGGATCGCGGTTGGTGGCTTGGGCGATTTCGGCGACCATGGACTGCACCGCGAAGGCGCGCGGGATGTTCGACACCGACCGGAACCAGCCGATGCGGGTATGCGCGGCCGCTTCCGGATTCTCGCACTGCAGGTTGGCGATCTCGAACGGATTGTCGATCAATCCCATGCCGAGCTCGAACGGCGCCTGGTGGACGGTCCCGGCGGCGAACGTCGAAGCGATCGACGGGGCCACGCTGCGATGGCGCCAGGCGATCACCTTGCCACTCTTGTCGAGGCCCGCCTCGATCCGCTCGACGGACACCGTGTGCAGGAAGTCGTGGCGCACGTCGTCTTCGCGCGTCCACTGCACCTTCACGGGCACCCCAAGCTCTTTCGAGAGCAGCGCGGCCTCAAGCGCGAAGTCGCATTTCGACTTCCGCCCGAAACCGCCGCCGAGCAGCGTGACGTTGACGGTCACGTTCTCCTCGGGGATGCCGAGCGTCTTGGCGACGTCCTCGCGCGTTCCGCCCGGGCTCTGCACGGGAGCCCAGACCTCCGCCTTGTCACCCTTGACGTTGGCGACCGCGACCGGCGGCTCCATGCTGGCATGGGCGAAATGCGGCAGGTAGTACTCGCCGACGATGACCCTGTCGGCGCTCTTCAACGCCGCCTCGACATCGCCCTCCTTGCGCACGATGAGGCCTGGCTTGCGCGCGGCCGCCTCGAGCTCGGCGCGATAGGCGACCGAGTCGTATTTGGCATTGGCGCCGTCGTCCCAGGTCACCTTCAGCGCGTTGCAGCCCTTGATCGCCGCGCCGGTGTTGCGTGCGATCACGGCTACGCCGCCGAGCGGCTGGAATTTCGACGGCCACGGCCATCCCTTCACTTCCATCACCTTCTCGACGCCGGAGACCTTCAGCGCATCGGCGGGATCGAAGGAGACGAGCTTGCCGCCGGTCACCGGCGGACGCGCGATGACCGCATATTTCATGCCGGGCAGCCGTACGTCGCCGCCATAATGAGCGGCACCGGTCGTGATGTCGTGGAGGTCGACGATGCCAATCTCGCCCTTGCCGAGATAGCGGAAGTCCTTCGGGTTCTTCAGCTTCAAGCCTTCAACGCTCGGTACCGACTCCTTTGCGGCATCGGCCGCCAGTTCGCCGAAGCCGAGCTTGCGCCCGCTCGCGCTATGGACCACTTCGTGATTAGCGGCCTTCACCTCGCCTGCCGGCACGCCCCAGCGTTTTGCGGCGGCCTGCTCGAGCATGGTGCGGGCCGAGGCGCCGATCTCGCGCATCGGGATCAAATAGTGCCGCGTGCTGCGCGAGCCGTCGGTGTCCTGGTTGCCGAACTTGGCCTCATCGCCGTGCGCCTGCTGAACGCGGACGCGCGACCAGTCGGCTTCCAGCTCTTCGGCCACGATCAGCGGCAGGCTGGTGCGCACACCGGTTCCCATCTCGGAGCGGTGCGCGACGATCGTGACCATGCCATCCGGCGCGATCGAGACGAAGACGCGCGGGTCGACCACAGTACCGTGCGGCATCTTCCCCGCGCCGGTCTCGTAGGCAAAGCTCGGCCGCATCATCACCGGTGCAGCGAGCACGAACCCGCCGGCCAGCCCCAAGGTCTTCAGGATGCTGCGCCGCGAAACGTTCTCGATCTTGATGTGCTTCTCGAAACCACGAAGCTTGTTGGGATTGGTGAGGAGATTCATGTCACACCCCCGTCGATGCGAGATGAACGGCGTTCTCGATCCGCTGGTAGCAGCCGCAGCGGCAGATGTTGCCGGACATGGCCTCGCGGATCTGGTCGTGCGACGGTTTTGGATTGTCCGTCAACAGCGCGGCGGCCTGCATGATCTGGCCGGCCTGGCAATAGCCGCATTGCGGCACGTTGACCTGGCGCCAAGCCTTCTGCACCGGGTGATCACCGGTCGGATGCAGGCCCTCGATGGTGGTGACCTCGCGTCCGGCCGCATCCGAAACCGAGGTGATGCAGGCGCGCACCGCCTGCTTATCGATGATCACGGTGCAGGAGCCGCACAGCGCCTGACCACAACCGAATTTGGTGCCGGTGAGTCCTATTTCGTCACGGATGAACCAGAGTAGCGGAAGATCGGGATCGCCATCCCAATTCTGTTCCTGACCATTAATCTTCAACTTGACCATGATCGTCCCTCGCTCTTCTTAAGCTGTTGATGTTTCCAGGCCACGAGCGAGAACATATTTCTCCCTACGCTCGCGACCACTCCTGGGTCTCGTACGGCGGGCCGGTCCTTTGGAGATGCTTAAGGGGAGCCCGTTGCACGCTCGGTAGTCCGTGTCCGGCTGCTCCTTTGCTATGTTCAAATGAAATGCGCCGCCCGCGCGCATCGGGAAAAACAAACGTTACCAGAAACCGATGCGACAGTGACTTCACAGCCCGGTGTTCTGCATTTGCCGTTTGTCAAAAGCGGGGCCGACAGTCGATGATATGAGATCGTCAGGATATTTTTGCAAACGCGGCCGGCGAAAATGCACCGCCGCCGGGCAGGCGCGGATCGGGAAAAGGCGGAATTGACCTATTCACGGAAGCAATATGAAGGATAGGCGCGTGCGGCTAAATGCTGCGGTGCGGGCGCGAATGGCACCGCTGGCGGTCGAGCACCGCCAGCGGGAGCGCGGGCAAATCAGGCAGCCTTGTTAAGCGGCCTTGGATTTCGCCACGTGGGTCGCGATCGCATCCATCAATGCCGGCGACAGGCAGTCATAGGGCTCGAGTCCCAATTCCTTTAGCCGGCCGCGGATCGCCGGCATGTCCTCCGGCTTGGCGCCGGACTCGATCACCGACGAGACGAACGCAGCAAATCCCGGCGCCGCCGAGCCGCTTTCCTCGAACAGCTCGGGATGGATGAAGTCGAGGCCATAGAACGGATGCGCCTTGTTTTCGATCCGCCCGTACATATGCGTGCCGCAGTCCTTGCAGGCATAGCGCTGGATCACGGCCGCGGGGTCGACGACCTGCAGCTTGTCGCCATTTTCCAGGACCGTCAGGTTCTGTCTCGGCACCACCGCAACGACCGAGAACATCGCTCCTTCCGGCTTCCAGCATTTGGTGCAGCCACAGGCGTGGTTATGGGCAACGTCGCCCTTGATCGCCACTTTCACCGGTCGGTCCGCGCACTTGCAGACCAGCGTGCCGCCGGCAAAGCTGCCAGAGCCCTTCTGGACGCCGTTGTCAATCGACGGGTGGAGATGAACAGTCATGGGTCAATCCTCCTGGTGTTTGACACGTTGTTTCTGGAGCGGGACATCGTGATCCCGTTCCACCTTTTGCTGGAGCATGACCCTTCCGGGGAGCCGGGTCCGCTTCCGCCGACGAGGCTCTCCGGATTCGGATCACGCCCTAGTAGACGACGACCGAACGGATCGACTTGCCCTCGTGCATCAAGTCGAAGCCCTTGTTGATTTCCTCGAGCTTGAGCACGTGGGTGATCATCGGATCGATCTGGATCTTTCCGTTCATGTACCAGTCGACGACTTTCGGCGTATCGGTACGGCCGCGCGCGCCGCCGAAGGCCGTGCCCTTCCAGACCCGTCCCGTCACGAGCTGGAACGGCCGGGTGGCGATCTCCTTGCCGGATTCCGCAACGCCGATGATCACGGAGACGCCCCAGCCGCGGTGGCAGGCTTCCAGCGCCTGGCGCATCACATTGGTGTTGCCGGTGCAGTCGAAGGTGTAGTCGGCGCCGCCTTCGGTGAGTCCGACCAGGTGCTGGACGATATCGCCGCCGACTTTCGTCGGATTGACGAAATGCGTCATGCCGAAGCGGCGGCCCCAATCTTCCTTGGAGTCGTTGATGTCGACGCCGATGATCTTGTCCGCGCCGACCATCTTGGCGCCCTGGATCACATTGAGCCCGATGCCGCCGAGGCCGAACACCACGACGTTGGAGCCTGGCGTGACCTTGGCGGTGTTGACCACGGCGCCGACGCCCGTGGTCACGCCGCAGCCGACATAGCAGCTCTTGTCGAACGGGGCGTCCTCGCGGATCTTCGCCACCGCGATCTCCGGCAGCACCGTGTAGTTCGAGAAGGTCGAGCAGCCCATATAGTGGTAGATGGTCTTGCCCTTGTAGCTGAAGCGCGAGGTGCCGTCCGGCATCACGCCCTTGCCTTGGGTGGCGCGGATCGCGGTGCAGAGGTTGGTCTTCTGGCTCAGGCAGCTTTTGCACTGCCGGCACTCGGGCGTGTAGAGCGGGATCACGTGATCGCCCGGCTTCACCGAGGTCACGCCCGCACCGACCTCGCGGACGATGCCGGCGCCCTCATGGCCGAGGATGGAAGGGAAGATTCCCTCACTGTCGAAGCCGTCAAGCGTGTAGGCATCGGTATGACAGATGCCGGTCGCCTTGATCTCGACCAGGACTTCACCGGCCTTCGGGCCTTCCAGGTCGAGCTCGACGATCTCAAGCGGCTTCTTGGCTTCGAATGCGACGGCAGCGCGTGTCTTCATGTTGATCTCTCCGTAAAGCGTGTTGTCGCCCGCGCTCCGCAGCTTCAGTTCTTGCCCATGCAGGACTCTTCCGCCTGCTTATAGGCGGCGGGCTTCTCTTCATGCTTTGCGGGGCGTACGCGCCCCACCGCGTCATTCGCGCGGGCGCGCAGGTAGACATAGAGGTCGTCCATGTAGCAGGCGACGTTTGGATTGTCACCGAACGCCGGCATGACATTTTCCTGTGCGGTACTGATGTTCTTGCGGCCGCTGGCGACAACGCCGAGGAAATCGGCATAACTCATGGTCTTCAGCGAACTCGCCAGTGCCGGTGCATAGGTCGAACCCATGCCGTCCGGGCCATGGCAGACATGGCACTCCGAATGATAGCGCCGGTATCCGGAGTAGGTGTACCAATCTACCGCTCCGTCGGCTGCGACCTTGAAGGTCGGGTTACCTTCCTTGTCCAGATATTTGCCGTTCTCTTCCTTCACGGCGGTCGGATCGACCGCATCGTCGGCAAAGGCGAATCCTCCAGATACGGCGATGATCATCGCCGCAACTACAAACCAGCTTTTACGCAAGAGCATGTCCTCAAGATCAGATACAGGCAAAACCGGCGCGTGGATGGTCCACGCGCCGGAACGACGTTCGGCTCACTGCGGGAGGGAGAACACGGTGAGCGTTCCGCCGAGGGCGGTATAGTTGCTCAGCGCCGCGTAGCCGCCGACTGCGCCGAGACCGGCAGTCGGATCGGTCAGGCCGGCAGCAAGGCCGATGCCCGCCCAGCCGCCAACACCGGACAGCACGGCCACGTACTGCTTGCCACCCTGCTCATAGGTCGTGACGTTGCCGATGATGCCGGAGGGAGTCTTGAACTTGTAGAGCTCCTTTCCGGTCTTGGCGTCGACCGCCTTGAGATAGCCTTCGAGCGTGCCGTAGAACACCACGCCGCCGGCGGTCGCAAGCGCGCCTGACCAGACCGAGAACTGCTCCTTGTTCGACCAGACGATCTTTCCGGTCTTGTTGTCCCAGGCGATGAAGTTGCCCATGTGGGACTCGCCGGGAGGCGGATACATCGAGAGCGTCGCGCCGACATAGGGCTGACCCGCGGTGTAGCTCACCTTGAACGGCTCATAGTCCATGCAGACGTGGTTGGTCGGCACGTAGAACAGTTGCGTCTCCGGCGAGTAGGCTGCCGGCTGCTCGTCCTTGGTGCCGAGCGCGGCCGGGCAGATGCCCTTGACGTTGACATCCTCGCCCTGCTTGTCGGTCGAATATTGGTCGAGGACCTTCGGCCGGCCATAGGTCGGCGAGCTCTTGTTCATATCGACGCCGCTGGTCCAGTTGACCTTCGGGTCGAACTTCTCGGCGACGAGCAATTCGCCGTTGGTGCGATCGAGCGTATAACCAATGCCGTTACGATCGAAATGCGTCAACAGCTTGCGCTCCTGGCCGTTGAAGGGCTGGTCGGTCAGGATCATCTCGTTGACGCCGTCATAGTCCCATTCGTCATGGGGGGTCATCTGATAGACCCATTTGGCCGTGCCGTTATCCGGGTTGCGCGCGAAGATAGTCATTGACCATTTGTTGTCGCCGGGACGCTGCTTCGGGTTCCAGGTCGATGGATTGCCCGAGCCGTAATAGACGAGGTCGAGCGACGGATCGTAGGCTAGCCAGCCCCAGGTGCAGCCGCCGCCGACTTTCCACTGGTCGCCCTGCCAGGTCTTGAGGCTCGAGTCCTTGCCGACCGGCTTGCCGAGAGCGGTGGTCTTCTCGGGATCGACCATGATCTGGTCGTCAGGTCCTTCGGAGAAGGCACGCCAGACTTGCTTGCCGCTCTTGGTGTCGTAGGCGGTGAGGTGGCACTGCACGCCGAACTCGCCGCCGGAGATGCCGACCAGGACCTTGTCCTTCACGACCATTGGGGCGGAGGTGCCCGTCTGACCCTTGCCGGGATCGCCGTTCTTGGCGGTCCAGTCCACCTTGCCGGTCTTGGCGTCGAGCGCCACCAGCGTGGTGTCGGCCTGGTGCAGGAAGATCTTGCCGTCGCCATAGGCCAGGCCGCGGTTGACCGTATCGCAGCACATGACCGGGATCACGTTCGGATCCTGCTTCGGCTCGTACCTCCAGACGATCTTGTTGTCCTGCGACAGGTCAAGCGCATAGACCTTGTTCGGGAAGGGCGTGTGCACGTACATCATGTTGCCGATGATCAGCGGCCCGCCCTCGTGGCCACGCAGCACGCCGGTCGAAAATGTCCAGGCGACCTGCAACTTTCCGACGTTCGAGGCGTTGATTTGATTCAGCTTCGAGTAGCGCGTATTGGCATAGTCGCCCGTCGGCATAACCCAGTCCTTCGGGTTTTGCGCCATCTTGCTGAGTTCTTCATTGGCACTGGCAATACCTCCGCCTAACGCCGCCACGGCGCCGAGAGAGGTCGCGATTAGCACCTTGCGCATAGTGATTTCCTCCCAATGATGACCTTCCGCTTTCCATCGAAACGGCCCATTTTTTTGGTTCCTCCTCCTATCCCCTTCGTTGACGCGCGACTTGCCCAAGAGAGAAGGGCGGCTTGCTCAGAAGTGAAACTCGAAGAACTTTTTTGCTTGCAGTGCAGTGCGGTGGCGCGCCGGCGTGACGCCGGCCGCGGGCGCACGAGACTGATTTTCCTTGACGGCACTTGAAGTAAAGTCGAGGATTAACCCTCTAGGTTGTCAGGAGGAACGCTGCTCAGGGGTCAAAGACCGCATTAAGATTGAGGTAACGGTACTTCACGGTGACCAAAGCCTCTTGCGGCGAGCAGTCACGCTTTCATCTCGAATCGGTGGCTGGATATGCCCGATACCGTCCGTTCGCTCACTACCTCCGGATTGACGCCGAAGAAGCAGGTTCAATGTTGGACAGACGCACTGACCGATCTATGCGGCCGGTTTGATGTCGATCCGATGGACGCCTCGTCGCTCGAGGCACGGGTCAACTACACCACAGTCTCGCGGCTGAAACTCTGCCAGATCGAGGTGAGTCAGCACCGTATCGCACATGTGAACGCGCGCTCGAAACTGAGCGACCATCCCTATATCAAGATCCTGTTCCAGACCCACGGCATCTCCTATTTCGAGCAGGATGGCCGCCATTTCGAGCTCGTTCCCGGCGATTGCCTCGCCTACGACGTTTCCAGCCCACACACCATCATCAGCCCGTCGCTGACGCGGCATGAGGTCGTGATCGTGCCGAAGGCGCTGTTGCAGGAGCGCGGTTTCCGTTCGGCGCGGATGCCGGCCTGCAAGCTCTCGGCCCGCAGCGGCACCGGCCGCATCGCCTACGATTTCGTGCATGCGGCTTTTTCCGAGGCGAGTCGATTGTCGCCCTACAATGCGATGGGCGTCGCCGATTCGTTGATCGATCTGTTGCTGTTGCCGCTGCGTGAAGCCGAGACGACGTTCAATCATGGCGGTGCGGAGGCGACCTATATCCGTGCGCAGTTCTTCATCCGCGAACACCTGCGCGATCCGGATCTCTCCATCGACCAGATCTCGACCGCGCTAGGTTGCACCAAACGCTACCTGCACATGCTGTTCAGCGAGCGCGGCATGACCGTGAGCGACTATATCTGGCGTGCCCGGCTGCAGCATTGCCGCGAGGAACTGGAAGCGCAGCCCGGCAAGACGATCACGGACGTCGCATTCTCCTGGGGCTTTTCCAGCTCCTCGCATTTCAGCCGCGTGTTCCGGAAGTATTTCGGCATCGTGCCATCAGCCGTCCACCGGCAACAGCAGCTCGGCTCCACCGCGGAATTTTCCGCAACCTCGGACTAGATCGTAAGGCGCGCCGTGGGCGGCCGGCGTGCGCTCCGCTATCTATGCAAGCTTCTCTGCCGCCCTTGCCGTGCAGGCTCTGCCAAGGGAGATGAGAGATGAAATTGCGTGGTCTTGTTGTCTTGATATTGGCCGCTGCAGTGTTTTCGGCGCCGGCTCTGGCCGCGCCGAAACGCGCCGATCCGATCAAGATGTTCGACACCGATAACGATGGCACCCTCGATCTGGCCGAGGTGAAGAAGGCGGCATCGGCGCTGTTTGCCAAACTGGACCGGGATCATGACGGCACGCTCGATGCGCAAGAACTTCGCGGCCGCTTAAGCGCCAAGGAGCTGGCGGCTGCCGATCCTGACCACGACGGAACGCTGACGCTTGATGAATATCTTGCGGTCGTGGAGCAGCGCTTCAACGCGGCGAATCCGGACAAGGATGGAACACTTGACGCCAAGGAATTGCAGTCGCCCGCCGGTCGCGCTCTGCTACAGCTATTGCGATAGGACTTGCTAGCTGGCAGGCCCGTGCGCGCAGGCTAGAGGCCGCGGCCTGGAGCCACGCTTGTCGGGCGGAACGTTGCAATTATCGATCCGCTGCTCGTCCATCCATTTCCTGCCGAGCCGTTCCTTGCCGGTCAGCGTTGCCGGCACCTGCGTCCGCCCGGACTGAGGCCGTTGTTCGGCGGCGGCTGGCGACGCAACAGCGATCATGATGAATGGAACGAGCAAAACGCGGAACAATGTTCTCATGCGAGGCCTCAAAAAGCGCTTGCAACTAATGCGGCGTGAACGGCGGCATTGAACAGCATCGGATTTCACCTCGCCACCCGGAACCTGGGACGTGTGCTTCGGTTCTTCCGTGATACCGGCGCGCAGGGGCGCGCGCCGATTCGAGAAGGAGATGAGACATGAGCACAAGACGCATCATTTTCGCGGGTTGCTCCGTCCTGGTGTTGAGCGCCGGCGCCGCGCTGGCAGGTCCCTGCAATACCCAAGGCCAAAGCGCCAATAAGGATGCAGGTTCTGGCCCGGCATCGACCAGCAGCCAGACCACAACAGGCATGGCGAGCGACAAGGAGCATCCGCCGACCAGCACGATGAATAGGGCAACCGGAGATGTGGCCACGTCCTCGCAGGACGTGCAACGGCAGATGCAGGGCGAGCCGACGGCAGCACAACAAGCTGAAGGTAAGAAGCCCGAAGGCCAAATGGCGAGCAAGGACAACGATTGCTGAACGCGGGGCCCTTGAAAAGCGTCACGCCTCACGCTTCATCGTGCGATTGAGCGCGGAGGCGTCCGTGTGTGAGTGTGTGCCCAACTGACAGACTTGGCCCAAGAGGGAACTGGTTTGCCCAGGAGGGAACTATCGGCGCTCAACTGCGGCGCAGATGCGCTCGCTGGTCGATCTTGTCCACTTGCGCCACGCGCGAGCTGGCCATAGGTTCGACCTTGGCGTGAAACTCGCGCCAAGCCATTTGGGAGGATCGAATGAGCTGGAAGACTCCGAAGATCGTCGAAGTGCAGGTCGGCATGGAAATCAACATGTACGCCTGCGCATCGCGCAAGTAAGTGTCGAGCGCCTGCCCGGCTCGCGCAGCGATATCTGCGCAAGCCGCGGCAGGCGAATTCGTTGGGCTCACATTCGTTTGTCTCTATGTGAGACGCCCTCAAACTTCCTTCGTATTGAAAATGTAGAGATCGGCGCCGCCATCGGCAAAGTTGGCGAGGTCCGCGCCTGCGGCCTTTCCTTCCGCTGATCCCATGCCTGCCTTCAGCGCGTCGAGCGAGTCGAAATACAGCGTTGCAGCAAGGTGGATGTTGCTCTCGCCCGCTGGCGTCCTGAGCGGAGCCGTGCTGATGTCGTATTTCTTCAGTCCCGGGATCTTCTTGACCAGCGGAATGTGCACCGATGCATAATATTTGTCGAATGCCTCGGAGCTTTTCGGCGTCTTATAAAGTACCAGAACTCGTGCCATTCGGTTTATTCTCCCTGAAACGATTGTTCTTCCGCGGGCCCTTCCCGGGTCTTGCATTGCAGCCGAAATGGTCCATGCAATCAAGCTTCCAATCGCTGCCGCTCGACTGGACGTTGTGGTAGGGGTTTTCTTGTCAGCGCTGCTGACGCTTTCGATTCGCTCTCGGGACTGGAATGTCTTTTCGCGCAACGATGCTCCGGGCGGCTGCCGTGTGCTTTTTCACACTGCTTGCTGCCGTCGTCGCGCGTGCCGAGGAAATCGATACCGAGCATCTGTTCGGCTTCCTGATCGGCACCGACATCGGGCATGTCGGCGAGCGCGAATTCCAGACCGAGACCACGGGACGCTTTTCCAGGAATGGCGGCGGCTATCGTGCGGTTGCCCAGGAGTTCGAAGTGGAATTCGTGCCGGCCCGCGACATCCGCATCGAGCTCGGCGGTGCCTTTGTGGCGCACCAGATCTACGGCATTCCCGGCCTTGAAGATCGGCGCCAATTGACCTGGCAGGGTCTCTCGTTGGACGTCCGTTACCGATTTCTCGACCGTGAGACGGCGCCGTTCGGCCTGACCCTCGCAGTGGAAAGCCACTCTGACCGGATCGACGAGACCACGGCCGATCGCATCCGCAATTTCGGCACTGAATTGCGGTTGGCCTTCGATCGCGAGTTGGTACCGAACTTCCTGATCGCGGCACTCAATTTCATCTACCAGCCTGAATGGACGCGTTTTCTTGCCTCGCGCGCCGCGGAGCAGGAGGCGACAGTGGGCGCGGCCGTCGGCCTGATGGCGCAGATCAAGCCCGGCGTTTTCGTTGGCGGCGAGGCGCGCTATTTCCGCCGCTATGATGGGATCGGGCTGAACGAGTTCGAGGGGCAGGCCCTGTTCATCGGTCCGGTCGCCTATCTCCAGCTCTCGGAGCGTTCGCGGCTGACCGCGGCCTGGAGCGTGCAGGCCTGGGGCCGTCCGTCCGGATCGGCTGCGGCGCTCGATCTGGTCAATTTCGAGCGTCATCAGGCCCGGCTTGTATTTGGCATGAATTTCTAGGAATCTCCGGCGGTGGTTCTGGCTTTCACGGTGAGGCGAAACCTGGCCTTGCCGCCGACGTAGCTCGTAGTGCTATTGCTTTACCCGAGCACCAGGGATTTGAGGCATGAATCCGATTGATCTCATCGTGACCGTCTGTGCCGTGCTGTCGCCCGCCACCTGCGAGGAGACCCATCTCGTGTTCTCCTTCAACGGTTCGCCGCAGCAATGCGCGATGGCAGCGCCGCCCTATATTGCGCAATGGGTCGGCGAGCATCCGAAATGGACTGCCGTCAAATGGCGCTGCGAATATCCGCACAGCCATGATCGAGCGGAGAAGGGGGCGGCCCCGATCGCGGGCTGACCCTATTTGTTGCAGTCCTTCAGATCCTTGTCAGAGATCGAGAACACCGCGTCGGCCTTGATCTCGATGTCGCGGACGAAGCACTGCCTGGCGCCGGCATAACTCACCTTGGCGTCGTAACGTCCGGGCTCGACGCCGACGATGCGCAGCCGTTCGTCGTGGTCGACCTCCTTGTCCTTGTCATTCAAGGTCTGGTTGGGACCCCAATCGTTCTTGCCGGCCGGCGAAAGCTGGAAACCGGAGATGGTTGAACTGGTGAGATTCCAGAGTCTGATGCCTTTACCTTTGGCCTGCGCGCTGAGTTCGCTGGGCAGTGCGACCAGCAGGATGGCGACAGCAATCAATCGGCGCGGCATCGTGACCTCCCAAGTTTTTCTCAATATGAAGACCACGTCTCATATCTTTGCAAGCCGCCGCCGCACCAGGTCGGCCTTGATGTGGTTGATCTCGGCAGCGCTCCGTGCCGCGCGCGGTGTCGGGATCGGCACTTCCTGCAGAATCCTGGCCGGCCGTGCCGACAGCAGGAACAGCCGGTCGCCAAGGTAAACGGCATCGTCGAGATTATGCGTCACCAGCAGCGTTATCATCACACGGCTTTCCACCAGCGTTGCGATCTGCTCGCGCAGGTGGGCGGCGAGGGCGTCGTCGAGCGAAGCCAGGGGCTCGTCGAGAACGAGGAAATCCGGCTCGATCGCGAAGGCCCGCGCGAGCGCGACGCGGCGCGCAAGGCCAAGCGAGAGCTCGCCGGGGAAATGGCTGCGATGCTCTGTCAATTCCAGGACGGAGAAGAGTTCTGAGAGCCGCTTCTCGTCAATGTGTGGCGCGGCAAGCCGGATATTGTCCTCGACCGATCGCCACGGCAGAAGCCGCGGCTCCTGGAATACCATCCCGAGCCTTGCTGTGGCCGGCCGCGAGACCTTTCCCTGATAATCGTGGTCGAGGCCAGTCAGGATCTTGAGCATAGTGCTCTTGCCGCATCCGGAAGGGCCGACGAACACGCCGACTTCGCCGGCCGGAAGCGAGAACTTGATGCCGGCGAGCACGTGGTGCCGCTCGCCCGCCGCATTCTCGAAATGCTTACCGGTGATATCGACCTCAAGCTGCACGGGGCCGCCACCGGGATGAGCGTACTTCGAATGGTTGCACCAGCACCGTCTCGATCACCAGCACGACCGCGGCAAAGGTCAGCGAATAGGCGAGCAGGAGCGGAATGTCGAACAATTGGAAGGCGACGCCGATTTCGAAGCCGACGCCGTTCGGACGTCCGAGATATTCCGCAACCAGCACGATCTTCCATACCAGCGAGAGCCCCGATCGCGCGGCGGCTGCGATATAGGGGCTAAGCTGCGGCAGGATCACATGCCGGAACGCTCTCCCGCGCGGGATCGCGAACACGCTTGCCATCTCGTCCAGCGAGCGGTCCAGCGCCCGCGCGCCCTCGCGCAGCGTGACGACCGCGGTCGGCAGCTTGTTGACGGCGATGGCCGCGATCGCGGCGACCTCGGTGAGCCCCGCCCAGATATAGGCGAGCACGATGACGACGAGCGCGGGCAGATTGAGCAGCAGGATCAGCCAAGGATCGCCGATCCGGTCGGCGAGCTTGACCCGGCCCATCAGGTAGCCGATGGCGGCGCCCAGCGCCATCGCGAGCGTGAAGGACAGTGCCACCCGCGCCAGGGTCACGCCGAGATTGATGAACAGCGCGCCGGATGCTGCTTCTCTCAGCATCACCGCCAGCACTGCCGGCGGCGCCGGCAGCTTCACGTCACCGATCAGGAGCGCCGCAATCCACCACGTCGCAAGGAACAGGAGGAAGGACAGAAGGCGCACCACGGCTCAATCTCCTGATATCGCGTGATAGAACGTGCCGGGATCAAGCTCCGTTGCCGATCCCACCAGTTCGCGGCCGCCGATCTTGGCGAGCACCCGGTACAGCACCTGTGCGTCGGCCTCTTCGTCCGCGATCGGGCGGCGTGGAATTCCTTCACGATAGCGGTCGCGATAGGCATGCAGCGTTGCAGCGTCCGCCGCGCCGGTCAACGGCGCGATCCTCTCCCATTCGTCGTCGGACTTCGTAAGGATCTCCTTGGCCGCGCGGGTCATCGTGATGAAGCGCTCGACCGCGTCGCGGTTCGCATTGGCCCAGCCTTCGTCGAAGACATAGCCGACCATCGCGATGCGGCCCTTGGCGCCGAGTTTCGGCAGGATATCCTCGATGCCGGCGAGGCGGCGAAAGCCCTTGGCTTCCAGCGCGGCGCAAAAATTCCAGTAATTGACGACGGCATCGACCTCACCGCCTACGGCCTTGGCCGCGAGCAGCGGCGGCGCGCCATAGACGATGGTCGCCGCCGACTTCAGGTCGAGGCCTTCCTGCTTCAAGGATGCCTGCAGCAGGAGCCAGCTCTTGTCGATCGGCCCGCCGGCGACGGCAAGCTTGCGACCCCGGAGATCGGTGAGCGAACGGATCGGCGATGAGGTCGGCACCATCACCGCGCCGAGCGCGCTCGAATAGGGATAGAAAGCGAGCTTGGCGCCGAGCATGCGCTCGCGCGACACCCACAGCCAGTCGGAGACCATGACATCGGCATTGCCGGCGCGGAGCGCGATCTTGCCCGCCTCGGGGCTTGCGAGCTCGGTGGCCTCGATCGTGAGATTGGCCTTCTTGTCGAGGCCATGCGCGCGGATGACCGCCAGTTCCCAGGCAAAGGTGCCGGTTTTCTGCACTGCAACGCGGATTGTGTCTGCGCCGAAGCAGGCGGCGAGCGGCGTCACCGCAAGAACCGCGGCAACCAGCAGCGTGCGAATGATGGCACTCATTTTGTTGAGCCGTTTCCTCGAACGTGTTCTTTTCTATCACGTAGTCATAGCATAGCTTGCGCCATTGAAAGCGGGAGGATGGCTATGATGCGTGCGGGACCGGTACGACCTATTGTCGCCGCTTTGATCGTATTCGCGGCAACCGCGGCGATCGCGGGTGGCGAGGAGGTCAACGATTATCCGACGGCCGCCCGCGCGGAATACGTGTTCGGCTGCCTGAAGGCGAATGGCGAGACACGGCACGCCATCGAGCAATGCTCGTGCTCGATCGACGTGGTCGCGTCGCTGATTCCCTATGATCGCTATATCACCGCCGAGACGGTGCTGAGCCTGTCCCAGGTGAGGGGCGATATGGGTTCGCCGTTCCGCACGTCCGAACAGGCAACCAATGCTCTCAACGATCTCCGCCGGGCCCAGGCCGAAGCTGAAGTCAGGTGCTTCTGAGACCGGCCAGAGCGTTTTCGAGCGAAGCTTGCCCTCGGACTTGATCCGTGGGTGGATACCGGTTCGCGTGAAGAAAACGCATCAAAACAAAATAAGGGCGGAGCCCGGCCGTTCAACTATCCGAATCGATCTTCCATTCGTGCTCGAACACGTGGCCGTCGGTGTCCTTGGCCTCGGCGCGGAAACGCTTGGCGCCATTCGAGACATAGGTGAAGCGGATATTGGGATCCTCGGAGATCGAGATTCCGCCTTCCATCGTCAGCACCAGGCTGTCGTCCTGCCAGAGCTGCAGCCGGTCGACATAGAAGGCGGGAATATAGAGCTGGGTCACCTGGTCCATCTGCAGGCCGGAATTGTTGGGATGGCCGATCATGACCTGCGCCTCCCGAGCTCCGCTCGTGGAACCTTCACCAGGTTTCGAAAGCTGCCGGTATCGTATCTGGCCGAGCCTGGCCTTGGCCTCCTCGGCGTTCTTCAGTGCAGGCGCGGCGCAGCCGCCCGACGCCTTCACGTAAGTCTTCACCATATAAAGCTTGCCGTCGGTGAGTTCGGCCACGGCATGGACGTCGGTGTAGTTGTTGATGCGCACGCGGGTCGAGATTTCCGTGACGTTGGCGTCCGGCCCAAGCTCGAACTTGGCCGCCATTGGCGCCGGATTCTGGTCGATGACGAGGGTGATCGCCCGCACGCGGCGGGTGTCGTCGGGCGCGAGCTTGCTGCGCAGCGTCACCGGCACGATTGCGGCATCTTCCGCACGGGCCGGCATCTCGATCGCGATCACGTTGCTGCCGTCGCTCATCGGGCGATTGTTGAAGATGTCCTGGACCAGGCCCGGCCAGGGATCATAGGCCTCGGCGCTCACCGCGGGCGCAAGGCGTGCGCCAAATGCGATGCTGCTGAGCAGGCCGGCGACGCAGAGCAGACGGAAAGGTGCTCCGAACATGGTCGTTCTCCCCGCGGCGACGATGGAAGCAACGCCTCCACTATACGGCCTCGCCAAACCTATTCCCACTCCAATTGCGAAAATGCTGCAGTTGCGTTGCGGGCGTTGTAGTCGTCGAACAGTTTCCAGCGCGGCCGCTCCGATGCCGCGGCGGTTTCGGCGGCAGCGGTGATCGGCTTGCCCTTGGCGATCAGCGCGCGCACGTCGGCTGCCAGCGTCTCGAGGTAGCGGCGTTCATCGGCCAGCCCCGCGGGCCATTCGCTCACAGGCCCGTGACCGGGAACCACGCGCTGCGCGGGCAGGGCGGCAAGCTGGCCGAGGATGGCGAGCCAGCCCTTGATGCTGCCGTCCACGACCGGGATGTGCGTGACGAATACGAGGTCGCCGGCGAACAAGGTCCGGGTCTTCTCATCGAACACGGTGAGATCGTTATCGCTATGCGCAGTCGGCCATGCTCGCAGCGTGAGCGATCGTCCACCGAGATCGAGGGCGAGGCTGCCGTCGACCAGTATCGTTGGCGGCACGATGCGCACGTCATCCATCAGTTCCGCGCCCATCGTCCGGCGGAAGGCGTCGAGATAGAACTGGCCTCGTGCGGTCAGCGCGTCGGGAAGCTTCTTGTGGCCGACGAAAACGGTTCCAGCACCCGCAAACGCCGCGTTGCCGAAGGCATGATCGGGATGGGCGTGGGTGTTGATGACATAGCGGATCGGCTTGTCGGTGCGGGCGCGGATGGCGGCCAATAATCGCCGTCCTTCGCGGACGCTGCCGCCGGTATCGATCACGGCAACGGCGCTGTCGCCGACGACAAATCCGATGTTGGCAATGGCGCCTTCATTGTCGCCGGTCATCAGGGCGATCTCGCCGATATGCACCAATATTCCGGGCGCGACTTCGCTCACAGGCAATTCTTGTTCTTGCGCCCGCGCTAGGGTCGATAGGCAGACTGCAGCGATGAGTGTGATCAGCGAGACGATACGAGCCATGTTTCCGCCCAAGTCCATGCGCGAAGCGGCATCGGCCGTTTCGCATTCACATCGCGCCTGTTTGCGCTGCAGCACGCCGGGCGAGATCATCACGAAGCTGTTGCACGCCGTGACGTGCCGGGCAATCTATGGCTACAGCATGATCCGGAAAAGTGGACACCGGTTTTCCGAAAAAGATCATGCTCAAACAAAGAGCTAGAGCGGGATGACGATTCGAAGAAAAGTCATCACGCTCTAGCCCCAAACAAGAAAGAGGAGGAAACGCGATGGCGGGTGCCGGACGATATCGCCGCTGGTTGCCGGCGCTGCTTGCGATTGCCGCGATGGCGATCGGGCATGGTGCCGCTCGCGCGCAGACCAACGAAAGCGGCGATCTCTCGATCGAATTGATCGATCCCAAGGTCCTGCGCGTCTGTGCCGACCCGCGGAATCTGCCGTTCTCCAACGACAAGGGCGAAGGCTTTGAGAACAAGCTCGCCGAACTCTTTGCCCAGAAGCTGCAAAAGAAGCTTGAGTTCACCTATTTTCCGCAGGCGACCGGCTTCGTGCGCATGACGCTCGGCTCGCACCGCTGCGACGTCATCATGGGCTTTCCACAGGGCGACGAGCTGGCCCAGGGCACCAATCCCTATTATCGCACGGCCTACGCATTGATCGCGAAGCAAGGCAGCGGCCTCGACGATGTGACTACGCTCGAGGACGAGCGGCTGAAGGGCAAGCATATCGGCGTGGTCGCCGGCACACCGCCCGGCACCAATATGGCTGTGGCCGGCCTGATGGCGAATGCAAAACCCTATCCATTGATGATAGACACGCGCATCGATTCCTCGGCGGAGGCGATGATCAGTGATCTTGCCAAGGGCGAGATCGATGCCGGCGTGTTGTGGGGGCCCATGGCCGGCTTCTATGCCAGAAAAGCCAATCCGCCGCTGCACGTCACGCCGCTGGTGAAGGAAACGACGGGTCCGAAACTCGTCTATCGCATCGGGATGGGCGTGCGCCCGGCGGACCAGAACTGGAAACGCCAGCTCAATCGCCTGATCCAGGAGAACCAGGGCGAGATCAACAAGATCCTGCTCGACTTCGGCGTGCCGCTTCTGGACGAGAACGACCGACCAATCGGCCCGGACACGGCGGCGAAATCGCCATGAGGCGCTGGCTCACCAGCCTGGTCGTTGTCGCAGCGTCGCTCGCCGTAGCGGCCCATGCGCAGCAGCAGGTCCCCGAGCCGCAAGAATACCGCACCGAGAATTACCGCGCGCTGGTGCCGGCAACGCTTGCCGGCGCCCGCGTGCTCTCGACCGCGGAAGCCGAGGCGATCTGGCGCGACAAGACCGGCGCCTTCGTCGACGTGCTGCCGCGTCCACCTAAGCCCGCCAACCTGCCGGAAGGCACGGTGTGGCGCGACAAGCCGCGACACAACATCCCCGGCAGCATCTGGCTGCCCGACACCGGCTATGGAAAAATCGCCGATGTCACTGAAGACTATCTTCGCCGCGGCCTTGAGCGTGCCTCTGATGGCAACAAGGCGGCGCTGCTCGTGATCTATTGTCAGGAAAATTGCTGGATGTCGTGGAACGCAGCCAAGCGCGCGCTGACCTACGGCTATTCCAACATCGCCTGGTATCCCCTGGGGTCCGATGGATGGGAGCACGCAGGCTTACCACTCGCCGAAGCCAAGCCGGCGCCGCGGACGGGTGAAGAGAAATAAGCCCTGCGACTACTTCACTCAGACGAAGCTGAACCTCGGCCGCGGGGGCCGAGGTTCAGTGTGATCACATTATTGCTTCTTCAGATCGGTGATGGTCTTGGTGCTGCCACCTTCGGAGGCGGAGAAGTTCACCTTGTCGCCGGCGTGGAAGGGTTCAAGCTTGTTGGTATCCGTCACCTTGAACTCCTGGATTGCGCCGCTGCCTGCGCCGACCGTGCCACTCTGCGTTTGCTGGATCGAGATGGTGCCATTCAGCCGGTCGATCTTGGTGATGGTTCCCGTCATGTTTTGTTGAGCCGAAGCCGCGGTTGCAAAGATTCCGAGGGCCGTCGCGCCCGCCAAGATGATCGTCGTTGTTCTCATCAAAACTCTCCGGATTTCGAGATGGCTTGAGCGACAAGACGCTGGAATCACGTTTGGTTCCGGAATCAAGTCGGCGGAACCGGACATAAAGGTGAGCTATACTGACCTTTTTGCGCCGGAACCGGCGGCGCTACTCCATCTCTTGCTGGATCGTGCGGCCAAGCGCGAACAGGCGCTGGTCGATCGTTGTCGGTACTTCGCAGACAAATCTGACCACACGTTGGCGGTCCTCGAAGATCCGAGTTTCCCACAGGAGGGTGTTGCTGAGTTCGTCGACCTTGGCCTGATCGGGCGAGGACGCGTTCTGCAGCGCTTGCAGCGCGAGCGTGTCGGCGCGAATCTTCTCGGCCGCCTCGCGTTGCTTGCGCGTCACCCGCTCGATGCCGCTCATGACCGAGGAACGCTGGGCATTAAGCGAATCGAACAAGCCGGCGAACAGCAGCTTTCCGGCGGTGGTCTTGTCGGCCGCGGAAGCCGCGAGGAAATCCGTGATCGCTTTTTGGGCGTCATCAAGCGGCGTGCGCCGCGCCGCTAATTTCTCCACCAGTGCGCTGATCTTGGGGTCCTCCTTCCATTTGTTCTGGACGTCGTCGAGCGGCGGTCCCGCCCACACCGCCGCGAGCGAAATCTCCGGCACCTTGGCCTGCGCGCAGGGCCAGTTCGGATAGCGCGGATCGGCGGCGCGACCGACCCCGGTCGATGCCGCGATGACAAGCAATGCTCCGATCGCAATCCGCCCGATCATGTCTCCCCTCCGGCAGGCCCACGCCGCGCCAATCCGCGCGAGGGATCGTAGGCCAGGATCGCGCCGATCATGAAGACCGCCGTGCAGCCGACGACGACGAAAAACGAAATCCAGTTGATCTGGCCATACAGCGCGAAGCGGATCAATTCGACCGCGTGGGTGAATGGATTGAACTGGCAGACATAGTAAAGCATCGGGCTGCCCTCCTGCACCCGCCACAGCGGATAGAGCGCGGATGAGGCAAAGAACATCGGAAAGATCACGAAGTTCATGACGCCGGCAAAATTCTCGAGCTGCTTGATCCCTGAGGAGATCAGCATGCCGAGCGACCCCAACATCAGCCCTGACAGCACCAGCGCCGGCAGCGCGGTGAGATAGCCGATCGGCGGCGGCGTGATGTCCCAGAGCCATGCGATGACGAGGAAGGCATAGACCTGCAACAGCGAGACCGCGGTGCCCGCCAGCAGTTTGCAAAACAGCAGGTAGCCGCGCGGCAGCGGGCTCACCAACAGCGTGCGCATATTGCCCATCTCGCGGTCATAGACCATCGAGAGCGAGGATTGCATGCCGTTGAAAAGCTGGATCATCGCCATCAGTCCCGGCGCGATATAGACCTCGTAGAGGATGTAGGTCTCGTAGGGCGGGATGATCGAGATGCCGAGCACCTGGCGGAAGCCGGCAGCGAAGATGAACAGCCACACCAGCGGCCTGACCAGTGCCGAGACGAAGCGTTCGCGCTGATGCAGGAAGCGCAGCGCCTCGCGCCACACGATGCCGTTGAGGCAGGTGATATATTCGCCGAAGGAAAAGCCGCGTCGCGACGGCGTGACGGTGGTGGAGCTCATGGTGCCTCGCTCCCGGCTTTGCCCACAGCTCCGGTCAGGCGCATGAAGGCGGTGTTGATGTCCTGCGCGCCTGTGTCCGCGATTACGCGCGAGACCTGGCCGCGCGCCAGCACCTTGCCCTGGTGCAGCACCACGAGGTCGTCGCTTGCCGTGATCTCGTCGAACAGGTGTGTGGCCCAGAGCACGCCGATGCCCTGCTCGGCGACGAGCTGCCGGACGTGGTTAAGGATATCTGAACGCGCCTTGACGTCGAGGCCGACCGTCGCCTCGTCCAGCAGCAACAGGCGCGGCCGGTGCAGCAGCGCACGCGCGATCTCCAGCCGGCGCATCTGGCCGCCGGAGAGGTCGCGCACCTTGCTGCCGGCACGGTCGGAAAGCGCGATGCGTGCCAGCACCTCGCCGCTGCGCAGCCGCGCCTCGCGCCGGCCGATGCCGTGCAGGGCGGCGTGATAGAGCAGGTTCTGCGTCACCGAGAGATCGAGGTCGAGCGTGCGCGGCTGGAACACGACGCCGAGCAGCCGCAGCGCCTCGCCCGGCGCGCGGGTGATATCGTGGCCGAAAATGCCGATGCGACCGGCCTGGATGCCGAACAATCGCGTGATCAGCGAGAATAGCGTGCTCTTGCCGGCGCCGTTCAGGCCGAGCAGCGCCGTAAAGCTCGCCGGCGCGACGTCAAAACTCACATCGATCAACGCACGGCGTGCGCCATAGGAATGGCTGACGCTTTCGATCGACAAGGCGGCCACGCCGGCGGGATCATGGCGCATCAAGATGTCAGGCGATGGTTTGTCAGCGATGGGTTTTTGGGTTGCTGTCATTGCGGTGCAATCGTAACGCCCCAGGGAAGTTCGCCAACCTGGATGGTCTTGATCACTTTTTGCGCGGCGACGTCGATGACGGAGACATCGTTGGACACGCCATTGGTCACCAGCAGGTATTTCTCGTCCGGCGTGAACGCCATGTGCCAGACGCGCTGCCCGACCAGGAGATATTTGGTCACCTTGTGATTGACGGCGTCGACCACCGCGATGCGGTTGGCGGGGCCGAGTGCGACGAAGGCGGTCTTGTCGTCCTTGGTCATGCCGATGCCGACCGGCTGGATCGCTTCGCTGCGCAGGCCGGGAATGTTGAAGGTGACCTTGCCGGTCACCACGTGCTTGACGGGATCGATGATCGACACCGTGCCGCCGATCTCGGAGGATACCCACAACTCGGAGCCGTCATGCTTGAACTCAGCGAAGCGCGGCCGCGCATCGATCAGCACATTGGCGACGATCTGGCGCGTCGACGTGTCGATGAAATGCGCCATGTTGGTGGTCTCGGAAGTGTTGATCAGGATCTTGCCGTCCGGGCTGATCGTCATGCCCTCCGGCTCGACGCCGACCTGGACATCGCCGATGCGGGCGCGCTTTTCGAGATCGATCACGGTCACCGTGTTGTCGTTCTCGTTGGCGACATACATGATCTTGCCCGCGGCATCCTGGGTGAACAGTTCCGGATCGGGCCCGGAGGGCAGGGTGTCCACCACCTCCTGCTTCTTGGCATCGATCACCTGGATGGTGTCGTCGTCGCCGACCGCGACCATCACGAACTTGCCGTCGCGGCTGAACTCGATGCCGCGCGGCCGCTGGCCGACCTTGATGGTTTTTGTCACCGTCCAACTATCGGTGTCGATCACGGAAACTGTGTTGCCCTTCTCGTTCGAGACATAAGCCATGAAGGCGGAAGCGGGGGCGGCGGCCGCGAGCCAAAGGACCGTTCCGGAAAGCAGACAGCGGCGCCACATGCGCGATCTCTCCTTCATTGCAGTTTGCATTTTGTCTCGGGGCGGTCGACGCCGAGCGTGTCGAGCTCGGAGACCTGGTGCAGGAAGCCTTCCTGCGGGGACACCGAGACGACCATGCGCCCGTCGACCAGAAGAATTGGCTGGCGAAGCTGCAGGTTCCAGTCTCGCAGCGTCAGCCGCGTGCCCTTGAACGCCGCCACCGAGAAATCCGGTCCTTTGAGGAATGCAAGGAGCTTCTTCGGATCACCGGAGTTCGTGCGCGAGGCCGCTTCGCCGATCATGCGTGCGGCGGTCCAGGCCTGCATGTCGAGTGCGGTCATCCGCCGCGAATTCAGCTTCATGAAGCGGTTCTGGATCTGGACCGCGCCCCATTGATCCTGCGCTGCGTCCCAGCTCGTCGGTACGAGCCCGGCCGAGCCCGCAACCGGCCGCGGGTCCCAGGTGCGGTAAGGCAGATAGGACGCGAAGACCTCGCTTTCATCAGCGGCAACCAGCACGTCATAGGCCGGGATCTGCTGAGTGAAGACCGGCATTTGCCGCTGGATGAGCGTCACGCCGCTGTCGGTGCGGCGGGCGCCGCCGGTGTCTTCGAAAGTCTTCTCCTGCACGACCTTGGCGCCGAATCGCGTCGCGGCGCGTCGCAGGGCATCGGCATAGAGCTTGTCCTTGTCATGTGAGCCGACCACCAGGAACCAGCGCTTCCATTGCTTCCACACCAGATATTGCGCCAGCGCATCCGCCAGCATCGAACGCGTCGGCGCGACGTGGATCACGTTGGCGCGGCAGTCCTGCTCGCGCAACCGGTCGTCGATCGCGCCGGCGTTCAACAGCACCGTACCGCGATCGCGCAACGCATCCGCCGCCTGCAGCAGCGCATCCGGTGGAAGATCGGCGATGATGAAGCCATTGCGATCGGCAAGCGCAGTCGCGGCCTTCGCCACGTCCTCGCCTTCCCTCAGCCGGACCTCTTCCAGGTTGAAACGCTGGTTGAGGAATTTTCCCGTGGTGTTGTTGTCCTCGACCGCAAGCCGTACACCGGCGATGCCGTCATTCTCGGCGGGCTGCTCGACCAGCGACAGCCTCTGCTGAACGCCGGCGCGGCCGAGATAGCCGATGCCGATCTCGATCGGCTCGGCGGCACGCACGGGCGTCGCCATCGCGATCAGACCGATTGCGGCGACCAGCCATCGGACCATGTTTCCTCCCGACGCCTCCTCGCCTTGACCGGCGATGGAGCTGCTCTTGGATTGCAAGATGACTGAATTGTCCTGGCTTGCAACCCCGCATTTTGTCGTTGCGATGCTCTCGATTCCGCCCGATCACGATCATGAGAGCGCGGTTTTCCGTCGCGGCAATGATGTCGAATGCCGGCGTACCCGCAAGCGCAATGGAAAGGGTTCAGGCCGCCAGCCGTGCGGCGTGCCAGCGCAAGTGATCGCCCATGAAGGTAGAGATGAAATAATAACTATGGTCGTAGCCTTCTTGGCGTCGGAGCAGGAGTGGGATCTGCGCCTGCGCGCAGGCCTGTTGCAGTAGTTCCGGGCGAAGCTGTTCAGCCAGGAACGAGTCGGCATCGCCAACGTCCACCAGCAGGTCGGAAAACCGCGCGCCGTCCTCGATCAGCGCCACTGTATCGTGCTTGCGCCATGCGTTTCTGTCGTCGCCGAGATAGCCGCCGAGGGCCTTGATGCCCCAGGGCACCTGTGACGGCGCCACGATCGGCGCAAAAGCGCTCGCCGCGCGATAGCGGTTGGGATGGCGCAGCGCCACCGTCAGCGCACCGTGACCGCCCATGGAATGGCCCATGATGGACTGCCGCACGGGATCGATCGGGAAATTCGCGGCGACGAGCTGCGGCAATTCCTGGGTCACATAGCTCCACATCCGGTAGTTCTCGGCAAACGGCTCCTGCGTGGCGTCGACATAGAAGCCGGCGCCAAGCCCGAAGTCGTAGGCGCCGGCAGGATCGCCGGGCACGCCCTCGCCGCGCGGGCTGGTGTCGGGCGCGACGAAGATCAGGCCGAGATCGGCGCAGGTGTCGCGGTATTCGCCTTTCTCGGTAACATTGGCATGGGTGCAAGTCAGGCCGGAGAGATAGTACACGACCGGCAGCTTCGCGCCCGCCGGATGCGGGGGAACATAGACCGAAAAGGTCATGTCGGTCTTGGTTTCGCGGCTGGCATGCTTGTACACGCCCTGGATGCCGCCATGGGATTTGTTGGTTGAAACGGTTTGAATCGTCATCTCTTGAACTCCGGCGCTGTGCTTTGTTGGCGCATGATCTTTTCGGAAAACCGCTGCCTACATGTCCGGATCATGCGTGCGCGATCTTCAGGCGACGCCGCTCTCGATCGCCAACCGCACCAGTTCGGCTGAGGTGCGCACACCAAGTTTCTGGCGCATGATCGAGGAGGTGTTGGCGACGGTCTTGTAGGAGGAATGAACCAGCCAGGCGATCTCGGAGAGCGTCTTGCCGGCGCTGAGCAGGCGCAGGATCTCCATCTCGCGCGGATTGAGCTTCGATAGGGGGCTCTGCGCCGCGGCGGGGCCGGCAAAGGCCACGCGCCGCGCGATCGCGGGCGGCAGATAGACGCCGCCATTGCCGACTTCGCGGATCGCCTCGACGAGATCGTTAGGATCGCCGGTCTTCGCCACATAGCCCTTGGCGCCAATCTCGATGGCGCGGGCGGCGAACACCGGATCGTCGTTCATGCTGAACATGATGATGCGCGCGGAATCGTCCCGCGCCAGCATCCGCCGTGCCAGTTCGAAGCCGGAAACGGTCGGCAAGTTGATGTCGACCACGGAGATATCGGGACGTTCGGCGACAAAGACGCGTTCGCCGCTTTCGGCGTCGCATGCTTCAAGCAATTCGATCTCCGGTTCGTCGGCGAACACGGTGCGGCAGCCGGAAGCGACGATCGGATGGTCGTCAACGATCAGCACGCGCATGCTTGAAGCCCTGGATAGCTGCGTCAGTCCGTTGCTGCACCGCATCAGAATACACGAGCGCGGCTCGCCCGCGGGCTCGCTCATGCATCTCCAGCGCGATTGCTGTACCCTTCGATTAGACAGACGCGGTATTTGTCTGTCAACGCTCCTCTTGATTGAGGAACCGAACGCGGGTGATCGTGGGCAAAGGCGATGTGGCAGAAACTTTCCTTGCGCGGGCGGATCAACCTGCTGCTGGCGCTCGTCCTCGCGCTCGGTCTCGCCATCAACATCGCCCGGCTCGTCGTCGAGGCCGGGCCCCGGGTCCAGGCCGAAGACCAGAGCGTCATTCGCCTGGCGCGGGAATTCGTCACCACGATCGTTGCCGGGTTGAACGAGGCGCCGGATCCCGATGCCCGGCTCGACCAGATCGTTCGCGATCTGAGCCGGCTGCGTCACGTCAGCATCGCGCGGCAGGATGGCGCGACCGCAAAGTCCGAGCAGGACGAGGCGATTGACAGCCGCGACGAAGCGCGATCGCCGCCGGCCTGGTTCGTCGCGCTCGTCCATCCGGAGACAACTTCCGTTAGCGTACCGATCTCGATCCGCGGAAAATCGGAATCGCTCGTGATCACATCGCATCCGAATGACGAGATGGCGGAGATCTGGGACGGCATCATCACCCAGCTCGCGGTCGGTTCCGCGATCGTCGTCGTGCTCTTCCTGATCATCAGGAGCGTTGTCGGCCGCGCGCTGGCGCCGCTCGAGTCGCTCTCGCAAGCCATGGCGAAGATCGAGGCCGGGCAATACGATGTTCGGGTGACGCCGGGTGGTGCGCCGGAACTGGCTGCGATCTGCGCCAAGCTCAATCACCTCGCGGCCACGCTGGGCGAGGCGATCGAGGACAAGCGGCAGCTCGCCGAACGCGCGTTTTCGCTGCAGGACCGGGAGCGCAAGGAGATCGCGCGCGAACTGCACGACGAGCTCGGCCCGCATTTGTTCGCGTTGCGGGCGCATGCAAGTGCGTTGATGCGGCTGTCGGATGCGCCAGAAGCGGCTCCGGACCAGGTGCGGAAGCACGGCGGGGCGATGCTGGAGCAGGTCAATGCGCTGCAGCAGTTCACGCGCCGGATATTGGAGAAGCTACGGCCGGTCGGACTCGCCGAGCTCGGACTTCACGAGGCTCTCTCTGCCCTGTTCCGCCTGTGGAAGGAATCGCATCCGGAGGTGGCGATCGAGACCAGCATTTCGCCTGCACTTGGCGAGACCGGGGAGACCGCCGATCTCACGATCTACCGGGTCGTTCAGGAGGCGCTGACGAATGCCTTCCGCCATGCCGGCGCGACCGCGGTCAAGGTCAGCGTCGAGCCGGCGGAACAGCCGGACAGCGTGCGGGGAGATCGCGGCTGCGCGCGGGTGCGGGTCCGCGACAACGGACGCGGCTTGAGCGCTGATCACCAGTTCGGCTTCGGCCTCACCGGCATGCGCGAACGCCTGTTGGCATTGGGCGGCTCGCTGACGGTTTCGTCCGCTGATGGCGTCACGGTGGAAGCGCTGATCCCTACGGGAGCGCGCTCCTAAAGCGTGATGACTTTTCTTCGAATCGTCATCCCGCTCTAGCTCTTTGTTTGAGCATGATCTTTTTCGGAAAACCGGTCTCCACTTTTCCGGATCATGCTCTACACGACGTGAAAGTTGGACACTGAATCGTTTGCGAGCTGGGCGACAAGGTGCAGCTCCCAATCGATGTAGGCCTGCATTGCAGCCGCCGCATTGTCCGTTCCCTCGTACGGGCGCTTGTAGACATCATCAGGGTGCGAGATCCACGAATGCCGGTCCCGCTCCAGTGGCTGTTTGCTGCCGGTCCAGGCGCGCGTTCCGCCTTTCAGCACGGCCACCTTCCGCTGTGTCGAGGCGGCCGCATCCGCAAGCGCGAACATCGCTTCGTCGCCGTCAGCGCTGGTGAGAACGATCGCTCTCTCCCCGGGCAGTCGCAGCAAATCCTCACTGAAGCGCGAGGCCAGCACGAAATGTGCGCCGGGAATGTGGCCCGCGGCATAGGCGGGGCTGCGCGCCAAATCGATGACGGTCCAGCTATCCCGGTCTGCGATCAGCTCCGCTACGTCGACCGAGGGGCCGGAGGCTGCCGGCACTGGACGGCGCGGTGGCCGAGTGCCGGTCTCGGTCGCCTCAATCACTTCCGGCCCGACGATGTGAGCATCCCAGCCCATCTGGATCAACCAGGATGCGGCCATGCGGGCGCGAACGCCGTCGTCATCGAACAGCACCAGCCGCGATCCGCGTACGGCAACCCATTCATCCGTGGCCTGTACGAGCTGCCCGCCGGGTGCTGAGGCGAAGCCGGGCGGATGTCCGCGCTCGTATTCCTCCGGTGTCCGCACATCGAGCAGGTAGAGCGTGCGTTCGTTCGCTTGCGCGACAAAGCGATCGAATGTGCTGCGGTCAAGCGCTGGAACGCCGACGCGCTCGGCCCACTGCGCCGCGCTGGCCAGTGCCGCGGAATAAGTCGCTTCGGGGCGCCGCAGGAACCGGTCAGTCCGGCCCCGATCGACCTGATGTCCGGCCAAGGTCCAGCCGATCGTGCCGTTTCGCAGCGCGAAAACCCTGTTCGGAAGCCCGGCATTGATCAACGACTGCGTGCCGATAATGCTGCGCGTCCGGCCGGCGCAATTGACGATGATGGTGGTGCCCGGCGCGGGCGCGATTTCCCTTGCGCGAAACGCGAGGTCACCGCCGGGAACGCTGACGCCGCGCGGAATGCTCATGGTCCGGTATTCCTCGAACCGGCGGGCGTCGAGCACGACCAGATCGGGCTCCGTTTCGATCAGGGCCTTGACCTCGTTCGCCGACAGGGAAGGTGTGTGGCGGATCGCCTCGACGAGTTCGCCGAACGCCTTGCTCGGCACATTGACGTCGCGAAAGACCTCGCCGACTGCCCGATAAGCTCCCAGGCCGCCGTCGAGGATCGAGACATCGGTGTAGCCAAGCGCCAAAATGCGTTTCGCCGCCCTCTCGGCATATCCTTCGCCGTCGTCATACACCACAATGGGGGCGCCGAGCCGCGGGATCAGATCGAGAACACGCAGCTCGATCTGCGAAAGCGGCAGGGACACGGCGAAGAAGGGATGCGCCAGCGAGTAGGGGCCTTCCTCGCGCACATCGAGCAGCGCTACCTCCTCGCCGGCCCGCCAGCGTCGGCGCAATTCCGTGGGCGTAACGAGTGGTGCGGCGTCAGACGGCTTCGGCTGGGTGCCGGGGATTGGCTTCATTGGTGCATCCAGAGAGGACTTCGAGAGGATCGGCATATAGCAGATATTCTCGATGGCCGATGGCGCCGGCCGAAGTGGGTCGGGAATTTTCCCGAAACTTTCGGGAACACTTGCAGGTAGCGCACTTCTCGTTCTGCACTCTAGTATCGCTCGAACCGGCGACAACGGCCGGAGGGTGGGTGGAACGGGTGGTAAATGGTGGGCGTGCGGGTGCTGCTTGCCGCATCGATTGCGGCAGGCGTTGTCGTTGTCGTCGGGAACGAAACGGGATTCGCCCAGAGCGGGGGGCAGCAAGTCGAGACATTGCCGCCGGTGGAGGTGACGCCTGCGGACCGCGCCAGGCGCGGCCGTCCTACGGCGGCTCCTGTACGCGCGCGGGCAAGATCGCCAAGAGTTGTGTATGTCCCGACCGCGCCGACGCCGACCTCGGATTCGGCCGCTGCGGTCGAAGCGGACAAGATTCCTGCGGCGGTCAGTGTCGTCGACACTAAGGAAATCCAGCGAACCGATTCGCTCAATATCACAACTGCGCTCGACCAGCGCGTGCCGGGCATCATCGTCAACGAGGTCGCCGGCAATCCCTTCCAGCCGGACGTCCAGTTCCGCGGCTTCGTGGCGTCTCCAGTGGCAGGCACGCCGCAGGGTCTTGCGGTCTATCAGAACGGCGTACGGGTCAATGAAGCCTTCGGTGACACCGTCAACTGGGACCTGATTCCGACCAGCGCGGTCAGGTCCATCGATGTTGTGACCAACAATCCGGCCTTCGGTCTCAACGCGCTGGGCGGCGCGGTCGTCGTCCAGATGAAGGACGGTTTTTCCTATCAGGGCGCCGAGATCAACACCATGGGCGGCTCGTTCGGCCGCATCCAGGGGGCGGCGCAATGGGGCAAGCAGATCGACAATTTTGCCGTCTATGGCGCGCTGGAAGGTCTGCACGACAACGGCTTTCGCAACTTCTCTCCTTCCGACGTCCGCCGCTTCTACGGCGATGTCGCCCACAAGAACGACGTCAGCGAATTCCATCTCAATATCGGCCTCGCCGACAACAAGTTCGGCGCGGCGGCAACGGTGCCGGTCGAATTGCTGCAGCGATATTGGGGCGCGACCTACACCACGCCGCAAACCACTGCCAACAAGGTCGGCTACTTCAACCTGACGGGAAAGGTGGAGGCGACCCCGACCTGGACCATCGAGGGCGCCGCGCATCTGCGATTCTACAAGCAGAAGACGCAAGACGGCAATCCGACAGCGACGGAGCCGTGCGAGGCCGATGCCGGACTACTGTGCTTCAACAGCGATGATGTCCCGGCGAACGGCCTGAATGGCGTCCAGCTCGCCAATCCATTTCCGGCGGGCGCGGTGCTTGGCGAGATCGACCGAACCACGACGAAGTCGACCACTGCCGGCATGCAACTGCAGGCGACGAACGCAGATCAACTCTTCGGCCATGACAACCGCTTCACGATCGGTGCCAGCTTCGACACCAGCGTCACGAACTTCACCGCGAGTGCGGAGCTCGGCACCATCGGCCCGAACTACGTCGTCAGCGGCAGCGGCATCTTTCTCGGCCAGTCTGGCGATCCCGTCTCGATCGGCCCGGTCTCGCTGCGCACCACCAATCAATATACCGGCATCTATGCGCTCGACACCTTCGACGTGACGAAGGCATTCTCGATCACCGCGGGCGGCCGCTTCAACGATGCGCGCATCAGGCTTGAAGACCAGATCGGCACCGAGCTGAACGGCTACAGCACCTATGACCGCTTCAATCCGCTCATCGGCGGCACCTACAAGATCACGCCGGAGCTGACCGCCTATGCCGGCTATTCCGAAGCCAACCGCGCGCCGACACCGCTGGAGCTTGGCTGCGCCGATCCCGCGCGCCCCTGCATCGTCGGCGCCTTCCTGGTCTCCGATCCACCGCTGCAGCAGGTGGTGTCACGCACCGTCGAGGCCGGCCTGCGCGGCACCAAGGAATTGAACATCGGCACGCTCTCCTGGAAGGTCGGCGGCTTCCGCACCACCAACAACGACGACATTCTCGCGATCCCGAGCCCGGTGATACAGGGCTTCGGCTACTTCCAGAACGTCGGCTCGACGCGGCGCCAGGGCGTCGAGGCCGAGATCCAGGTGAAATCATCCGCACTGCAGATGTATGCGAGCTATGCCTTCGTCGACGCCCGCTTCCTGGACGCGCTGCAGATCGGCTCCAATAGCCCCTTCGCCGATGAAAACGGCAACGTCCAGATCCTGCCCGGCAACCAGGTTCCCGCAGTTCCCCGCCATCGCATCAAGGCCGGCTTCGACTATGCGCTCACTGATCAGTTCAAGGTCGGCGCCGACGCGATCTACGTCAGTGGCCAGTATTTTGTCGGCGACGACTCCAACCAAGCGCCGAAGCTCGCGTCGTACGCTGTGTTCAATGCCCACGCCTCCTACCAGCTCACTAAGAACGTCCAGATCTATGGCCGCATCGATAATCTGCTCGACAGCCGCTATGCGACCTACGGCACCTTCTTCCAGACCGACAATGTGCCCAATTTCGCCGCTGGCGGCGTAGCGTTTACGGATCCAGCCTCGGTCAGCCCGGCGCGTCCGCGCGCCTTCTATGCGGGAATGCGGGCGACGTTCTAACCCCAATACCTGCAGGCCACCCAACCAAGGGTAAGCGCCGCACTGACCCAGACGAGGATGATGACGGCCATCGCGGTGCGGCTGGCCGGAGGCGAGGCTTCGCTCGCTTTGTCGCGGCACTCGACCATGATCTCCTTCGGAACCAGCGAGATCACGAGCCAGATGCCGAGCGGCACCAGCACGAGATCGTCGAGATAGCCGATTACCGGAATGAAGTCGGGAATGAGGTCGATGGGCGAGAGCGCATATCCGGCGACCGCAACGGCAAGCAGCTTCGCATACCACGGCACCCGCGGGTCGCGGGCGGCGAGATAGACGGCGCGGCTGTCGCGCTTGAGCGTGCGCGCCCAGGTCTTGATACGGTCGAGCATAGGGCCCCGCGGCGGAGTTCGCCGGCACCACTAGCATCGCCAGCATCGCTTGGCGATGCGGCACCTCGCGCCACTAGAGATGGATCACCCCGCGCCGCGCCGCATGCGCCACCGCATCGGTGCGGCCGGTGGCATCGAGCTTGTCGAGCAACGAGCTGACGTGGAATTTGGCGGTGTGCACGGAGATCCCGAGCTGCCGCGCAATCGCCTTGTTCGAGGCGCCCTCGGCCATCAGCGCCAGCACGTCGCGCTCGCGCGGCGTCAGCTCGATCTCGGATCGTTCGCTCGCAGGCTGATCCCGCGAGACCAGCGCGAGGCTCGCCGCTTCGCCCGGCGCGGCAAGGCGCAAGCCTGCGACGCCGCCGAGCAGCGACGCGAGCCGGTCCGCCAGCGCGGGATCGCCGACGTCGATGGCGATGACGAGGGGAGGCGAGGTCTGTTCGCTCACGTCTCCGGCCTTTCCCCGACCGTCAGCTTGACCCGCACCGGCTCGCCGCCACGCTGCACCGCGACGTCGACGGTGGCGCCGACGCTGTCGGGCCCGAGCGCCCTGAGCAGCGCCCGTACGCCGGAAATCTTCTCGTCGTTCCAGCCGACGATCACGTCGCCTTGCCGGATGCCGGCGGCCGCGGAGGGACCAGTCTTGTCGACGCTCATCACCATCGCGCCGATGCCGTCGTCGAGCTTGACCGGCTGCAGGCCGAGCCCGAGATAGCCGCGCGCGATCCGGCCATGGGTCTCCAGCCGGCTCGCCACGCGCTCGATGGTCGCGGCCGGAATGACAAGAACGCGCCGCGCGCCGAGCACGGCCATGCCGATGGCATCGCCGGAGGCATTGAGCGCGAGCCCACCCTCGTGACTGGGCCTCAGGCGAACGTCGAGCTCGATGCGCGCATCGATGTCGCCGCCGCGCAGGCTGCGCCAGGTGCCGCCGACCAGCGATATCAGGCCGAGCGCCGCCGCGGGCACGCCACGCTCAGCGGCGACGACCAACGCCAGCGATCCGAGCGCTGGCACCGCCGATGAAAGCTTGATCGACGCGACGTTGGAGGTCTCGACCCGCAACAGCGCGACATCGGTGGTGTGATCGCGTCCCGCGATGGTCGCAGACCGCTCCGTTCCGTCGGCAAAGCGGACGATGACCTCGCCCTCTTCGGCCAGCGCCTCATCGGCGGTGACGACCAGACCCGCTTTCCAGACAAAGCCCGAGGCGCGCGAGCGGTGCGAGTGCACGGAGACGACTGCAGGTGCGGCGCGTGCGACGACGTCGGCCATCGCGCCGGAGAATGTGGCAAGCACTGAGGGATCGGACATGGCAAACTCCGTTGGCAAAACTCCGTTGGATTTTCCCCAATCTGGGCATGCTCCCGCGCCGTTGGAAACTGCCCGGGTGGGCAGGCGTGAACGGCCGCGCCAGAACGGTATCCTTCTTGCATCAGATGTGCATTGCGGCCCTCGAAACGAGGCCTGGCTTCCCGATTCTCCTTTCTGACTGGAATTCCCGATGACTGACCTGCTGATCCGAAATGCCCGCTTGCTGCGACAGGGCGACGCGCTTGTGGACATCGCGATTTCGGATGGCGTCATTGCCGAGATCGCACCGCGCCTCGGCAGCGATGCCCGCCTGACGCTGGATGTCGGTGGAAACCTGGTCACGCCGCCTTACGTCAACGCGCATCTGCACCTCTGCAAAGTCTGGACGCTGCCGATGATGTCGGAAGCGGCGCTTGAGGCCTATCACGGCGGCGGCATGAGCGAGGCGGCGAAGGCGATCGATCTCGCCGCCGCGGTGAAGGAGAAATACGACGCGTCCTGGATCATTCCGAACGCCAGGCGTGCGGTCGCGCTGGCGGCGCTGCATGGCAATTTGCATATCCGTGCGTTCGCCGATGTCGACACCAAGGCGCGGCTCGAGGGCGTCAAGGCGCTTGTGGCGGTCCGCGAGGAATTCCGTGGCATTGTCGATCTCCAGGTCGTGGCGTTCGCGCAGGACGGGCTTGCGCGCGAGCCGGGTGCCGACCGATTGATGCGGGAGGCGATGGCGATGGGCGCCGACGTCGTCGGCGGCATTCCCTGGATCGAATCCAGCGCAGACGACATGCAGGCCCACATCGATTTCTGTTTCGATCTCGCCGCCGAGTTCAACGCTGATATTTCGATGTTGCTGGACGATGTCGGCGATCCCAACATGAAGACGCTGGAAGCGATGGCGCGCCAGGCGATCGCGCGCGGCTATCAGGGACGCGCGCTGGCGCATCATTGCCGGGCGATGGCGCTCTATCCAGAATCCTATTTCGGCGAATTGACTGAGCTGTTGCGGCAGGCGCGCGTCAGTATCGTTAGCGATCCCCACACCGGTCCATTGCACGCGCGGGTCAAGGAACTCTTGCAACAGGGCGTCAACGTCTGCCTCGGGCAGGACGATATCTCCGATGCCTACTATCCATTCGGCCGGAACAACATGCCCGAAGTGGCGTTCCTCGCCGCGCATCTCCTGTGGATGACGAAGGAGCAGGACATCGATACGCTCTATGATATGATCACGTCGCGCCCGGCAGCGGCGGTCAATCTGGCGAAGTACGGCATCGAGGCGGGCTACCCCGCCAACCTTGTCGTGCTCGACCACCCCGATGTCACGAACGTGCTTCGCTTTCACGCGCCGCCCGCCGCCGTCGTCAGCCACGGACGCGTGGTCGATTTGGCGCATATGCGCGATCTGGCGCAGATCAAGTGAAGGATCGGTCGGAAGGTCAAGACGGATGAGCGATTTGCAGGAAGATGCCGCGCCGCGGGCGACCGGCGAGATCGCGAGCTATCACGCCCATGTCTACTATGATCCGGCGACGACGCGTCTGGAGGCCGAGCGCTTGCGGACATGGATCGGCGAGCGCTTTTCGGTCACGCTCGGCCGATGGCACGACGTGAAGGTCGGGCCGCACGATCAGGCCATGTACCAGGTCGCTTTCGCCACGGAGGTGTTTGCCGAGTTCGTGCCGTGGCTGATGCTCAACCATGGCAGCCTCAGCATCCTCGTGCATCCGAACACGAGCAATCCGCGCCGCGACCATCTGGCTGATCCGCTCTGGATCGGCCGGCCACTCACCGTGCACGGTGAGAAGCTGCCGGAAGAGAGCGAACTCGAGCAGGCACCCGCGCCGAACACGACGCCGCATCTTCGGCCGTGAGTTTTGTAGTTTCGTAGGGTGGGCAAAGCGACTTCTGGCTGAAACCTATCAACACCTGACGGCGGAAGCGTGCCCACCGTTACAAGCGGAGCGCTTGATGGTGGGCACGGCGCTGACGCGCCTTTGCCCACCCTACAAGTTCGCGCATCAATTCGCGCTGTCGATCAGGTTTTCGAGCAGCCGCTTCAATTCGTTGGTGGACTTGTTGCCGTAGTTCTCGACGATATGCGCTTCCTGGCTCATCGCGAGCGAGTTCAATCGCTGGCACAGAATTTTTCCGCGCTCGGAGCAGAACATCAGCACCTTGCGGCGGTCCTTCGGATCCTGGACGCGGTAGACGAGGGCGTCGGACACCATGCGGTCGACGATCTTCGTCAGCGTCGGGTGGTTGAGCAGCACGGCTTCGGCGAGCTCGCCCATCGAACGTCCATTGCCATCGAACAGGACCTTCAGGATTCGCCACTGCTCGACCGGCACACCCTCCTTGGCCAGCCGCGATTCAAGCTGCCGGTTGATTTCCCGGTTGGCTTGCGCGAGCAGGTAGGCGAGATGTTCCGTGAGAGGGGTATCTTGGCTTGGCGGTTTGGCCACGATTGAAGACTTTGTTTTGACCCTGATGAGTGAATGACTGGCGCTGATTGCCCGTTCTATATGCATGGCAATTGTTGAAGTTTCAATATTTTCGCCTAGGATATTTGTCGAACGGGTGGAAGCCGGCGGCGGGCGCATCGATGCGTCGCGCGACAAGGGGCGAAGTGTCGGACAGGAGTGGGCGTGCTCTCAACAGTCAGCGTCAACAGCGGCGGCGCCCCCATGCCGCCCTTCGTGTTCAAAGGCCTGTCGGCGCCGACGACCGATCCGTCCTGGCATCCCGCTGATGTCGGCTTCAGCAAGCGAGGTGGCGCGCACAACAAATTGAGGGTCGCGAACTTCCTCACCTTCTCCGGTTCGCCGGGAATCTGGGGGCCGGCCACCACCAACGCGGTGTTGCTCGCAGTCTCCGAGATTAATCGTCGCGGCGGCATTCTGGGCCGCGAGATCGAATTGACGATGTTGGATGCGGGCGGACCGATCGAGGACGTCGTGCGCCGTGCCGCAGAGGCGGTCGCCTTCGACGAGGTCGATGTGATCATGGGCTCGCATATCAGCGCGGTCCGCGTCGCGCTGCGCAAGGTCACCGGCGGCCGCGTGCCCTATATCTACACGCCGGTCTATGAAGGCGGCGAGCGCACGCCGGGCGTGATGGCGATCGGCGAGACGCCGCGCTGGCAGAGCAGACCCGCGATCCATTGGCTCGCCGACGTCAAGAAGGCCTCGCGCTGGTACCTGATCGGCAGCGACTATGTCTGGCCGTGGCAATCGCATCGCGCGGTCAAGAAATACATTGCCGAGTCCGGCGGGCAGGTGGTCGGCGAGGAGTTCGTCCCCGTTGGCGAGGACAATCATTTCGCCCATCTCGACCGCATCCGTGCCGCGCGTCCGGATGTCGTGCTGATCTCGCTAATCGGAACCGACAGCATCACCTTCAACCGTGCCTTTGCCGAGAGTGGCTTGGCGGCAACGACGCTCAGGCTGGCCGGCGCGATGGATGAGACCGTGCTGCTCGGCATCGGCGCCGACAACACCGAGAACCTGTTCTGCGCTTCCGGCTATTTCATCGGCATGGGCTCGCGCGCCAACGACGACTTCCTCAGTCAGTATCACGCCACCTTCGGCCCCACCGCGCCGCCAATCGGTTCGGTTGCGCAGTCCAATTACGAGGGCCTGCGGTTCCTGCAGACCGCGGCCGAGCGCGCGGGCTCGCTGGCGTTCAAGCCGCTGCTCACCGCGGGGCGCAACATCGTCTATACCGGCGCGCGCGGGCCGGTGACCATTCGGAGCGGCCGCGCCGAGATGCCGATGTATCTCGCCGAAGCCGACGGCCTCGATTTCAAGCTGATCAAGACGATCTGACGCACGGACGGAATTGCGCCCGCGCGCCGCCTTATAAAATAATCCTTGAAAAGGAAAATATTTCCGTCAGTAATACTGCGGCGGCTTCGGGTGGGACCGCATCGTCTTCGCATGCATTCCGCGGCCGCGCGCAACATCAAGCTTCCAGGGAGAGTGTCTTGTCCGTCGTGCTTCCGACCCCAACGCAACTTCGCGCGGTCGCCGCGCAATGCGGCCTCGCGCTTTCCGACGAAGACGTCGCTTCGTTCCGCGGGCTGATGCAAAGCTCGGTCGACGCCTACAACCTCGTCGCCGCGATGCCCGACGAGGTGCCGCCTGTGAAATATCCGCGCACGCCCGGCTATCGGCCGAGCCCGGAAGAGAATCCGCGCAACGCCTGGTACCGCAAGGCGACGGTGAAGGGCGCAGACTCCGGCAAGCTCAAGGGCAAGAAGGTCGCGCTGAAGGACAACATCATGCTCGCCGGCGTGCCCATGATGAACGGCTCGGCAACGCTCGAGGGCTATGTCCCCGATTTCGATGCCACGATCGTGACGCGCATGCTGGATGCCGGCGCGGAGATCGCCGGCAAGGTGCATTGCGAATCCTTCTGCATCTCCGGCGGCAGCCACACCAATTCCACCGGGCCAGTGCATAACCCCTACAAGATGGGCTATTCGGCCGGCGGATCGTCGTCAGGCAGCGGCGTCGTGGTGGCGCTCGGCGAGGTCGACATGGCGATCGGCGGCGACCAGGGCGGCTCGATCCGCATGCCGTCCTCGTTCTGCGGCACCTACGGCATGAAGCCGACCTGGGGGCTCGTGCCCTATACGGGCGTGATGCCGATCGAGGTCTTCGTCGATCACACCGGCCCGATGACGGCGACGGTGGAAGACAATGCCTTGTTGCTCGAAGTGCTCGCCGGTGACGACGGCTACGATCCCCGCATCAAGGCGCCGAAGGTCGATGAATATACCAAGGCGCTCGGCCAGGGCGTGAAGGGGTTGAAGATCGGTGTGCTGAAGGAAGGTTTTGAGCAGGCCGGAGCGGAGCCTGCGGTGAACGAAAGCGTCCGCGAGGCGGCAAAGCGCCTCAAGGACCTCGGCGCGTCCGTCAGCGACGTCTCCATTCCGATGCATCTGCTCGGTCCCGCGATCTGGATGCCGATCGGCACCGAGGGCATGACGCAAACCATGATGTACGGCGACGGCTACGGCCTGAGCCGTCCGGACCTCTACTCGACCTCGCTGATGGATTTCCACCGCGGCTGGCGGCGGCAGGCGGACTCGCTTTCGGAAACCACCAAGCTGCTGCTGCTGTTCGGCACCTACATCAACAACGCCTTCGGCCCGCGCTATTACGGCAAGGCGGTCAACATCTCGCGCCGGCTGACGGCCGCCTATGACGCGGTGTTCAAGGACTATGATCTCCTGCTGCTGCCGACCACGCCGATGAAGGCGACACCGCTGCCGCCGGCGAATGCGAGCCGCGAGGAATATGTGGCGCGTGCGCTGGAGATGATCTCCAACACCGCGCCGTTCGACATCAGCCACCACCCCGCGATGTCGCTGCCGTGCGGCATGGTCGATGGCCTGCCGGTTGGCTTGATGCTGGTCGGTCGCCACTTCGAGGAATCCACCATCTACCGCGCTGCGCATGCCTTCGAGCAGTCCGGCGACTGGAAGAAGATGTGAGGGAGCTAGCGTTGCACTTCGGCCGGATCGCGATGCATGGGTAGTGCATTCGTCGCCGCTTTCGAAATCCTGAGCTTCGGCGCGATCATCGTCCTGGTCGTGCTGGGGCTCGGGATCATCGCCAGCATGATGGGCATCTTCAACTTTGCGCAGGGCGAGTTCGTCCTGCTGGGTGCCTACATCACCTATCTCGCCTATAGCCATGGCCTCCCGGTCTGGGTCGGCATGGCGGCCGCGCCGTTTCTGGTCGGCGCGCTCGGCTTCGTGCTCGAGGCGCTGATCATCAGACGCTTCTACGCAGCCCCGATCGTCGCGATGCTCGGCACCTATGCGCTCGGCCTGATTATCCGCGAATGCGTGCGCGGCCTGATTGGCGGGCTCTATCTCTCGGTGCCGGAGCCGATCGGTGGCTCGATCGATCTCGGCACCGTCCACATCTCGGCATGGCGCTTCACCATCATCGTGATCACGATCCTGGTGATGATCGGCTGCTATCTCCTGCTGTCGCGCACCACTTTCGGCCTCCGGGTGCGTGCCACGTTGGAGAATCCGGCGCTGGCGCGGGCTTCCGGCATTTCCACTGCCGCGATGTACGGCACCACCTTTGCCTTCGGTGCGGCGCTTGCAGGGCTCGCCGGCGCGCTGCTGGTGCCGGTGTTCAGCCTGTTCGCCGACCTCGGCATCCGCTTTCTGATCCAGGGCTTTGTCGCGGTCATGGTCGGCGGCGTCGGCTCGTTCATCGGGCCGGTGGCGGGCGCGGCGGTGATCGGCACGCTGAGCGCGGCGCTGCCGTGGGTGATGGCGCCCGTGATCGCCGACATCCTCGTCTTCGTGCTTGCCATCGTCTTCATCAAATTCCGGCCGCAAGGCCTGCTTTCGGGAAAAGGGGTCTAGTCTCATGCGTAGCGATTATTTGAAATTAAGCCGGCGTCGTTTCCTGCAAAACTTTGCCTTTGCCTCCACCGCGATCGCGACCGGCGTGGGAAGCTGGGTGATCCGTCCCGAATGGGCCAATGCCGCCGAAGGCCCGATCAAGGTCGGCATCGCCACCGACCTCACCGGCCCGATCGCCTATGCCGGCAATGCTGACGCCAACACCGCCAAGATGGTGGTCAAGGAGATCAACGATGCCGGCGGCCTGCTCGGCCGTCCGATCGAGCTCTTCATCGAGGACACCGCGTCGAACGAGTCGGTCGCGGTCGGCAACGTCCGCAAATTGATCCAGCGCGACAAGGTGGATCTCGTGCTCGGCGGCATTACGAGCTCGATGCGCAACGCAATCAAGGACCCGATCGTCGCCCGCGGCAAGACGCTCTACATCTATCCGCAGCTCTATGAGGGCAAGGAGTGCACGCCTTATCTGTTCTGCACCGGCCCGACGCCTGCGCAGCAATGCGACGAGTTCATCCCCTGGCTGATCAAGAACGGCGGCAAGCGCTTCGCACTGCCAAGCGCCAACTACGTCTGGCCGCATACGCTGAACGTCTACGCGCGCAAGGTGATCGAGGCCAATGGCGGCGAGGTGATCTTCGAGGAATATTACCCGCTCGACCAGGTCGATTTCAGCGCCACCGTCAACCGCATCATCTCCAATAAGGTCGACGTCGTTTTCAACACAGTAATCCCGCCCGGCGTCGGTCCGTTCTTCAAGCAGCTCTATGAAGCTGGCTTCCTGAAGAACGGCGGCCGGCTATCCTGCGTCTACTATGACGAGAACACGCTCAACATCAACCAGGCCAACGAGATCGAAGGCCTCGCGAGCTGCCTCGACTATTTCAAGGTGCTGACCAAGGACGATCCGGTCAGCGCCAAGATCCAGGCGACCTACGAGAAGGACTTCCCCGGCAACTTCCTGTTCGCCGCCGGCAGCGCCGCGACAGGCACCTACCGCGGATTGAAGCTATGGGCAGCCGCCGTCAAGGAGGCCGGCAAGGTCGATCGCGATTCCGTTGCGGCTGCGCTGGATCATGCCAAGATCGCGGAAGGGCCGGGCGGTCCCGCCGAGATGGTGCCGGGCAAGCGGCACTGCAAGATGAACATGTACACCGCCGTCGCCAAGGGCGGCGTGTACGAGATCGTGGCCCGCAGCAGCGGGCTCGTCGACCCCAAGGAATGCTGAGTCAAGAATGGGCGCAACCGAGCAGGCGGTTCGTACGGGGATCGACGAACGGCCGGACATCTCGAAGGCTGAACGCGGCGCGACCGCCGCGCTGGCGTCACAGGCCAGAACGCCGCGCAGGGTCCTGCCGATCGTGGAAGTCCTGGCGCTGCTGGTCGGGGTGTTCCTGCCGCTGGTGCTGCAGGACTACCTGACCGTCTTCGCCACCCGCGTCATCATCCTTGCGCTGTTCGCGCTGTCGTTCGATCTGGTCTGGGGCTATGCCGGCATCATGAGCTTTGGCCAAGCGCTGTTCTTCGGCTCGGCCGGTTACGGCGTGGCGCTGCTGGCACGCGATCTCAACGTCACTTCGATCTTCCTGGTGCTACCGGCGGCGATGCTGATCGGGTTGATATTCTCGCTCCTGCTCGGCTGCTTCCTGTTGCTCGGCCGGAATCCGTCGAGCATGATCTTCGTCGCGCTCGGCACGCTCACCGGGTCCTATGCCGCCGATCGCCTGGCGCGCGGCTGGTATTATCTCGGCGGGCAGAACGGCATTCCTTCGATCCCGCCGATGTCGCTCGGCAGCTACGATATTACGGAGGGGCCGGTCTATTACTATCTCGCGCTCGGCATTCTGCTCGTCGTCTATCTGCTGTGCCGCTTCCTGGTGCGCTCGCAATTCGGCCTTGCGCTCGCAGGCCTGCGCGAGAACGAGCAGCGCATCGCCTTCTTCGGCTACAAGGCGCAGCATCTGAAGGCGATCGTCTTTACCGTCGGCGGCACCATCGCGGGCCTCGCCGGTGGTCTCTATGCGTTTCACGAGGGGTTCGTCTGGCCCAACATGCTGGGCGTCGTGATCTCGACCCAGGTCGTGCTCTATGTCCTCTTTGGCGGATCGGGCACGCTGATTGGCGCCGTCATCGGCACCGTGATCATCGAGGGCGTCAGCTTCTGGCTGTCGGACAATTACCGCGACATCTGGCCGATCCTCCTCGGCGTGCTGCTGCTCCTGGTGATCCTGTTCCGCCCGCTCGGCCTGATCAGCTTCGTGCTCGGCGAACGCGAGCGCGTCGGCAGCTTCGGCGGAAAGACGAAGGGGAGCAGCCATGCCGCTCCTTGAAGCCACCGGCATCAAGAAGGTGTTCGGCAAATTGACCGCGCTTGACGGCGCGGGGCTGACGGTCTCCGAGAACGAATTTCACGGCCTGATCGGCCCGAACGGTTCGGGCAAGAGCACGCTGATGAAATGCGTCGCCGGCGCCGAAACGCCGACCGAGGGCACCGTGCACTTTGCCGGCAGCGACATCACCGCGCTGTCGCCGACCGAGCGCGCCCGCGCCGGCATGAGCCTGAAATTCCAGATCACCAGCGTGCTGCCGTCGCTGACGCTTTACGACAACATCCTGCTGGCGCTGCAGGCGCAATGCTCGCTGCTCGACCTCGTGCTGTCGCGCACCCGCGGCATATTGCACGACCAGGTCATGGCGATGCTCACTCAGTTCCGCCTCGCCGATCGCGCCCATGACGCGGCGGCGACGCTGTCGCATGGCCAGCAGCAATGGCTGGAGATCGCGATGGCGCTCGCCGGCAAGCCGCGGCTGTTGCTGCTGGATGAGCCGACCGGCGGCATGAGCCTGGAGGAGCGGCGCGTCACCGGCGAATTGCTGCAGCCGATCAAGTCGCATTGCTCGCTCGTGATCGTCGAGCACGACCTCGATTTCATCCGCGACATCTGCGACCGGCTCACCGTGCTCGACCAGGGCCGGGTGCTGGAGAGCGGCACCGTCGCCGAGATCCAGGCGAGCCCGGACGTACAGGAGATCTATCTGCGCCGTGCCTGACAGCCAGTTCCTCGATATCGTCAATCTCGACGCCGGCTATGGCCGCAGCCAGGTCCTGTTCGACGTCAATATGGGCATTCCCTGGCGCGGCGGTGTCGCCGTGCTCGGCCGCAACGGTGCCGGCAAGACCACGCTGATGAAGACCATCGTCGGCGAACTCGGCCTGTCCAAGGGCGAGCTCAAGTTCGACGGCAAGGATATCGGCCGCCGCCCGACCGAGGAGCGCGTGCGGCTCGGCATCGGCTATGTGCCGCAGGAGTATTCGGTGTTTGCGCGGCTGCCGGTGCGCGACAATCTCGCGGTCGGCGCGCTCTATAATCGGGACGCCGCCGCCATCGACCGGGTGCTGGCGATCTTCCCGAAGTTGGCCCAGCGACTGGACCAGCCCGCCGGCACGCTGTCGGGCGGCGAGCGCAAGATGCTGGCGATCGGCCGCGCGATGCTCGGCGACCCGAAACTGCTGCTGCTGGATGAGCCGACCGAGGGCGTCTGGATCGGCGTGATCGAGGAGATCACCGAGCGCCTGATCGAGCTGGCAAAGGACATCGCAGTCGTCATCGTCGAGCAGCACCTCGACCTTGCGCTGCGGGTGGCCGACTACGCCTATGTCCTCGATCGCGGCAGGGTGGCGCTGCAGGGCCCGGCCGCCGCCATCAGGGACGACCCGGAACTGCTGCGGTATCTGGCTCCCTAAGCTGGGCTTGCGCGGGCCTTTCCGTGATCACTTTTCGGGGGTGATCGGGGATTTGGTCTCGATTGTGCCCAAGTCTTGTTCCGTGATATCCCCAGTCATTCGGTGAATCCCTTCTGGAGCCCGTCAGAGGCTCCGATGCGCCGAACCGGGGTTAGATGGGTCATATTGGGACAGGTGCAGCCGAGCGCCCGCGGGGTGGTGCTCGATGGGTGGGCAAGGCGACATTTTCTGTCGCCTCGTTTGCGTTGGCGTCTGCCCTTGCAGTCTGGATCGCAGAGATTAACCCCTTGGATTTGCTGCGCGGTTCGGCCTTGGCGAACACGTCCGCGGCGATTTCCTTCAACGATCGGTTCGGGGCGCGCTCGACGCTCGATTCCGCCTTTATCTACTATCCCTCGCGCCCGATGCTTCGTGGCAGCCGTAACGATTTCAATGCGGAATTCGCCCATATCCAGGGTTCGCTGACCGAGCAGCTTCGCGACACCCAGACTGATGAACCCGCGCAAGCCAGCCCGCCCAACCCGGCGCCGTCTTCCACGGTCGCCGCGATTCCGCTGCCGCGGTCGCGCCCGGTCGATGCGAACCTGCAGGTCAAGAACGATCTGCCGCCCGCTCCGGCACCCGTCGCGCAGGCGGAGGAACGCTCCATTTGGCAGAAGATCACCGACTGGGTGCCAGGACGGGTGCAACTGGCGTCCCTCGAGCCGAATGGCGGAATCCTTCCCGGCACCGGGCCGAGCCTGACGACGCTCGGCTATGACAGCACCACCGCCGTCTATGACATCACGGCGCGCACCGTTTACATGCCTGACGGCACCAAGCTCGAGGCGCATTCGGGACTTGGCAGCCTGATGGATGATCCTTCCCGTGTGACTGCCCGCAATGCCGGCGCGACGCCGCCCGGCATCTACGAGATGAAGCCGCGCGAGAAGCTGTTCCATGGCGTGCCGGCGCTGCGCATGACCCCGGTCGATGGCACGGATACGTTCGGCCGCGCCGGCCTGCTGGCCCACCCCTACATGCTCGGCCCGAACGGCGATTCCAACGGCTGCGTCTCGATCAAGAACTACGACCATTTCCTGAAGGCCTACCGCAACGGCGAAATCAAGCGGATCGTCGTCGTGGTCCGGCTCAACGACCGCCCACCGCAGGCCGCAGCCACGCGCTCGGCATCGCAGTCGTAAGGCCCAATCTCTATCCGCCGCCTACGGGCGCAAGCGGCGGATGTGATCGCATCAACCGCCGATCTCTTTCCGCACCAGCGCGGCGGCGTCGCACATCGACTTCAGCTTTCCGAACGCAACGTGGCGCGGCATGTACTTCATGCCGCAGTCGGGCGCGACCACCAGCCGTTCGGCGGGCACTTGCTTCAGGCCATTGCGGATGCGTCCCGCGACCGTCTCCACCGACTCGATCTCGGGATTGCCGAGGTCAAGCACGCCAAGCATGATCTTCTTCGACGACAGCTCCTTGAGCACGCCGAGGTCGAGCTTCGGCTGCGCGGCCTCGATCGAGATCTGGTCGGCCGTGGTGTCGTTGAGCTCGCCAAGGAAGGAGTAGCCGGCCGGCTTGTTCGAGCCCGGCACAACCGCGGCATAGCCGAAGCAGAGATGCACGACGGTTGGCACCGTGATGCCTTGAAGCGCGCGGTTGATCGCCTTCACGGCGTAGCGCTTGGCGAGGTCCGGATTGTTGCGCACCCAGGGCTCGTCGAGCTGGATCACGTCGGCGCCAGCCTTCTGCAGGTCGAGCGCCTCGGCGTTGACGGCCTCCGCGAACGCCATCGCGAGTTCCTCGTCATCCTTGTAGAACTCGTTCTTGGCCTGCTGGCTCATGGTGAACGGGCCGGGCAGCGTGATCTTGGCCGCGCGGTCGGTGTTCTGCCGCAGGAACTGCATGTCATGCAGCTCAACGGCGCGCGTGCGCTTCACCGGGCCGACCACGCGCGGCACCGGCGTCTGCGTACTGCCGGTGCGGGCGGTGATGATGGCTGGATTTTCGTCATCGATGCCTTCGAGCGCGGTCGCAAAGCGGTTGGAATAACTCTCGCGGCGGATTTCGCCGTCGGTGACGATATCGATGCCGGCGCGCTCCATGTCTCTGATGGCGACGATGGTTGCATCGTCCTGCGCTTCTTCCAGGTGCTCGGCCGGCAGCCGCCACATCGCATGCAGGCGGGTGCGCGGCACGACCTTCGACAGCATGGCGCGATCGACCAGCCATTCCGGCTGCGGGTAGCTGCCGACCACGGTGGTCGGCAAAAGATGCGTTGGGAGGTTCATGATAGTCTCCTTGTTGTTCTTCTTCAGGCCGCACGCGTCGCTGCGGCCGCGGCTTCGTCCTTGACGGGATTGCGCAGCACGCCGATGCCGGAAATCTCGACCTCGACCACGTCGCCCTCCTTCATCCAGAGCGGCGGGTTGCGATAGGCGCCGACACCGCCGGTGGTGCCGGTGACGATGACGTCGCCGGGCGCAAGCTCGGTGAAGGTGGAGCAGTAGGCGATCAGGGCAGGGACATCGAACACGAGGTCCGAGATCGGCGCGGCCTGCACCTCGACGCCGTTCAGGCGGGTGGCGATGCTCTGCTTGCTGATGTCTGATATCTCATCCGTCGTCACCATCCACGGGCCGAAGGCGCCGGTGCCGACGAAATTCTTGCCCGGCGCGAATTGCGAGGTGTGGCGCTGCCAGTCGCGGATGCTGCCGTCATTGTAGCAGGCGTAGCCGGCCACATGCGAAAGCGCAGCCTCGCGCGAAATCCGCCGGCCGGCCTTGCCGATGATGACCGCCATCTCGCCTTCATAGTCGAAACGCTCGGACTCCAGCGGCCGGATCATCGGCTGGCCGGCGCCGACCTGGCTGTTGGCGAAGCGGGTGAAGATCATCGGATGCGGCGGCGTCGGATGGCCGCTCTCGGCAAGGTGCGTGGCGTAGTTGACGCCGATGCAGAGGATCTTGTCGGGATCGGGCACGGTCGGCAGCAACTCGACCTCCTTGAGCGCATAGTCCGCGCGTTCGCCCTGCAGCTTCTTCAGCTCCTCGAGCGAGCCTTTCGCAAGCAGCGCCTTCAGCGTGGGAAAGTCCTTCAGCCGCTTGCCGGCGTCGATCACGCCGGCGTCGGTGACGATGCCGTAGCTTGCGACATTGGCCGCCTTGAAACTTGCGATCTTCATGATTTGACTCTTTCTTCGATGGAGGAAACGTAGGCGTCGATAGGCAGCACGATCTCGCCCGAACGGATCGGGACGCAGTCGGGCGGAAACTCCTGGCGGAAGCGGGCACCAAGGGCGGCGGCGCGATCGAGGAAATCCTCGAGATGCTCCATCGCGCCGGTCGGCAGGTCGTGCACCACCATCAACGTCCAGGGCTGCGAACGGCATTGATCGAGTGCGCGGTCGACCCAGCCGTCCGGATCGTTCCAGTCGCGCGGGATCGCATTCCAGAGCACGCAGCTATGTTTGTTGCGCTTGAGGTAATCGACCACGGACGGCTTGAGCAGCCGGTCGTCGAGATTGCCGCCGCCGCCGAACGGCCGGAACCAGCGCTGCGGATGGGCGAGGGCGCCGATCGCGGCCTGCGTGCGGCCGATCTCGTTCTCCGCCGTATCCGCATCAGGTTGCAGGCCGAGCGGAATGCTGTGGGTGAAGGTGTGGTTGCCGATCCAGTGGCCGTCGTCATGGGCGCGGGCCGCGAGCCTGTGTCGCGCGGGATCACTGAGCTTCTCGCCGATCACGAAAAACGTCGTCTTGATGTCGCGCTCGCGCAGGATGTCGAGCACGCGCGGCGTGACCTCAGGCTCCGGGCCATTGTCGAAACTCAGTGTCAGGTCGAACACGCTTGATATCCCTTACGTCGCTGGCTGCACGGCACCGGACCCGATGTCGTCGGCGGCGCTCTGGCCGGCGCGGGTGCCGGTCTGCCAGATCGCGGCCTTGCGCTCGATCCACTTGATCAAGGCATTGAAGGCCATCGCCATGAACAGCACCAGCAGCACGCCGGCGAACACATGCGGGCTGTCCAGGATGGTGCGGTAGCGCGAGATCAGGTAGCCGATGCCGGCCGACGAGATCAGCATCTCCGACACCACGACGCCGACGATGACGAGCGCGCCGCCGACGCGCAGGCCCGACAGCACGGTCGGGATCGCGGCGGGAATGATGACACGGACAAGCCGTTGGCTCATCGTTGCACCCATGCTGCGCGCGGCAAGTATGAGCTGTGGGTCGATGGTCTGGATTCCGGCCGCGGTCGCGAGCATCGTCGGCAGGAAGCCGTAGATCGAGGCGAAGGCGATCTTGGATTCCGTGCCGATGCCGAGCCACACGGTGAATACGGGATAGAGGATCACCAGCGGCACCGCATAGAGGCTCGAGACCATCGGCATGATCAGCACGCGCGGCCGCGGCAGGCTGCCGACGATGGCGCCGAGCAGGATGCCGCCGCCGCAGGCGAACGCCATCGAGATCGCGACCTCGTAAAGCGTCACCGCCAGCGCGTGGCCATATTCCGGCGCCTCGTTCCATCCGGCCCTCAGCGTCGAAGAAAGGGACGGCAGGAACAGTTCCGGAATGAGGCCGGTGCGCGGCAGAATTTCCCACAGCGCGATCAGGCCGATCACGATCAGATGCCGTAGCGTCTTCGCGCTCATCGCAAGCCTCACGCCGATTTGCGGATGTGCCGCCAGATGCGGTCGCGCAGCGTGCCGAAGGCATCGCCGCTCAGCATCTCATAGGTGCGCGGCCGCGGCAGCGGCACCTGCAGATGGTCGACGATGCGGCCGGGCCGCGCCGACATCACGATCACCTCGTCGGCGAGGTAGACGGCCTCGGTCAGGCTGTGGGTCACGAACACCACGGTCTTGCCGGTCGCCGACCAGATGCCGAGCAATTCGTCGCCCATGGTCATGCGGGTCTGCTCGTCGAGCGCGGCGAACGGCTCGTCCATCAACAGCACCGGCGGATCCTGCACCAGGCCGCGGGCGATCGAGACGCGCTGCTTCATGCCGCCGGACAATTCATGCGGATGACGTTTGCCGAAACCGTCGAGCCCGACCAGCTTCAGCGCCTCCTGCGCCTTGGCGCGACGCTCAGCTTTCGCCACGCCGCGCAGCGCCAGCGGAAACTCGACATTCTCCTCAGCGGTCAGCCACGGGAACAGGCTCGCTTCCTGGAACACCACGCCGACGCGGTCCGGGTCAGGCTTGGGGATCGGCGCGCCGTTGATGGTGATGGTGCCCGTGGTCTGCTGGCGCAGGCCCGCCATCATCATCAGAAGCGTCGACTTGCCGCAGCCGCTCGGGCCGACCAGCACGACGAAGCGGCCCGGCTTGATCTCGAGCGAGACGTTGTCGAGCGCGACCACGTCCTGCGTCGTGGTCTTGAAGACCTGGCCGACATTCTTGACTTCGATCGCGCCGGCGCGCGGCGGAGGCTTTAGCGGTGTTACGTTCGCCAATGGCTGCATCGCGTTTCCACCCATCTGATCAGTTCGTTGAAGGTCATCGCGATCGCCGCGACCATCACCACGCCTGCCAGCAATTGCTTCATCTGGAAGTTCTCGCCCCAGGTCGCGATCTGGTGGCCGATGCCATCGCGCGAGGCGTACATCTCGGCGAGGATCACGCCGGTCAGGTTGAAGATCATGGAGATCCGCAACGCTTCCAGCAGCACCGGCAGCATGCTCGGCAGATAGACGCGGAATGCGGTCTGCGCGGGCGTTGCGCCATAGGAGCGGGCGACCGTCAAATGCTCCACCTTCACCGACTCCACCGCCGTCGTAGTCGACATGATCACGATGAAGATGGTCGAGAAGAAGCCGAACCCGACCTTCTGCGAGAAGCCGACGCCGAACACCAGGATGAACATCGGCAGGAAGATCGATTTCGGGATGCTGAAGGCAAAGAACAATAGCGGCTTTGCCACTTCCGCAAAGTAGCGGTTTTCCGCGATCAGAAACCCGATCAGCGCGCCAAAGGGGACCGCGAGCGCAAACGCGGCCAGCACTTCGGTCGCCGTCACCATCAGATCCTTGCGCACGGCGGCGCGCTGCAGGAGATCGCCGAGCGTCACCAGCGTGTCGGACGCCGACGGCAGCAGCCGCGGATTGACGATGCCGGTGCGCGACAGCAATTCCCACAGCGCAAAGACCGCGACCACGATCGCGATCCGCGCCAGCTTTATGGTCAAGTTACTCTGCATCTCAGAACTTCGTCGGCGCCGGCTTGAACTTGGTGGAGATGATTTCCTCCACCGGCACGATGTCCTTGAGCCCGCCGAGTTTGGCGAGATCAAGCGAAAGCTGCACGGCGGCGGGCACGTTCGCGGCACCCATATTGCCGTCGGTCTCCAGCTTCAGAATCGTGTTCTCATATTCCAGCGCGGCGATCTCGGCCGGCATCTCGTAAAGCTCTGCGATCAGCTTCACCGTCGTGTCGCGGTTGGCGCGCATGAATTGCAGCGCGCCGTAGAGCGCGTTGACGGCCTTCTGCACCACCTCGGGCTTGGCATCGGCATATTTGTCGAGCACGATCCAGCCGGCGCTCAAATTGGGCGGCACCTCCTTGGCATAGTCGAGGATGGTGCGTGCCTCGCTCGTTTTCGCAATCTGGAAGCTTAGCGGCGAATAGACCACGGCGGCATCGACATTGCCCGCGAGCAGGTTCGGCACCAGGCCGCCACCGCCGACCGGCACGCGGGTGAATTCGAGCTTCTTGTCCTGCGCGGTCCACAGCGCGAGCAGGTCGGAGCCGGAGCCAGCCGAGGTGATCGCGACTTTCTTGCCGTTCAGATCCTTCACCTCGAGCGTCGACTTGACCGGCACCATCAGTTGCCAGCCGAAGCTGCCCATCGCGGCGTTGGCAACGAGTTTCGACATCACGCCCTTCTTGCGCCCGGCCGACACCAGCGAGGGCGGATCGAGAATGATGTCGGCAGCACCTGCCGCCATCGCCTCGAAGGTCTCGGCGCCGCCGCGGTAGATCGTCAGTTCGGCGTTGATGCCTTCCTTTTCGAACAGCTTCTGCCGCACGGCGGTCTCGGCGATCGTCGTCGGCCAATAGGTCTTGGTCGGCAGTCCGACGCGAATCGTCTCGGCCGCGGAGGCGGCGACAGGCGCAGCGAGCACGGTGACGGCGACGAGCGACGCCAGGGCATGGCGGCGGGACATGGGCATAGTTCTGTTTCCTCCGGGATGGCTGTTTGTTTCCGGGAACTGCTCCCGGCCTTCAGTTCGTGCCGTTCACCTCCGAGATCCGGGGCGCGGCGAGCTCGACGAATTCCATGGTGACCGTGAAGTGCTTGGACAGCGCGATGACGGCGGCATCCGCGTCGCGCCTGCGTACGGCTTCGACAATCGCGGCGTGCTCGGCTTCGACATCGCGCGGCTTGCCGACCTCGCGCCGGATCGACAGCCGGCGATAGCGCTCACTCTGCTCGTGCAATTCGTCACGAAAGCCGAGCAGCCACCGCGAGCCGCAGGCATTGACGAGCGCGCGATGAAAAACGCGGTGGCGCACCACCCATTCCTCATAGTGCACGCCCGGCTGATCGGGATAGCGGTAGGGCACCGCCTTCAGCGCCTCCCAGGCGGCCTCGACGGCCGCGAGCCAGGCGGCGTCGCCGCGCTCGATCGAACGCCGCAGCGCCAGTCCCTCGATATCGATCCGCGTCTGCGTGACGTCGGCGAGATCGGCGAGCGAGACCGGGCTGACGCGAAAGCCGCGCTGGTCGGAGGCCTGCACCAACCCATCCGCCACCAGCCGCGACAGCGCCTCGCGCACCGCTGCGAGGCTGACGGAAAACTGTTTGGCGAGACCCGCGATGTGGAGCTTCTGGCCGGGCAAGAGCCGGGTCGAAAGGATGTCCGCGCGCAGCCGCTCCTGCACCGCAGACGTCAGGCTGCGCGGCCGCTCTTCGCCAAATCCCTCACGAAAACTCAACTCGATGCCGTTCATGGCGGCGGAGATTGACGGGCTCGACCATTGCCGTCAATCGAAAATCGATTTTTTCTACCCATGAGTTCCGTGATGCGACGACGTGCCTCGCGGTGTTCGAGGTGACTGGTCCTGGTATCGCGGATGCCATTTCGCAGTCGCAAAAAATCTGACCACTTAAAGACAGAGCAGGGCGACGCGTCATCACAGTGGCCGGAGCAAGTCGGAACGGTTCGGCGTCCAACTAGGCCGCGTGGATCGAGCGCTGCATCTTGTCCAGCAGAGCAGGGATCTGTTCGGCCGGAACCGGCCGGCCAATGAAATAGCCCTGGGCTTCGTCGCAGTTCGTCTGGCGCAGATATTCGAGCTGGTCGGCCGTCTCAACGCCTTCCGCCACCACGCCGATGCGCAGCTCCCGCGCAAGCCCGATCACGGATTTGACGATTGCGGCGCAGTCGGGCTGCACCAGCATGTCGCGGATGAAGGATTGGTCGATCTTGATGCGGCTGAAAGGCAGTTTGCGCAAGTATGTCAGGGAGGAGAAGCCGGTGCCGAAATCGTCGAGCGCAACCGTCACTCCCAAATCCAACAGCGAGTTCAGGATCGACAAGGCCGATCCATACTTTGCGATCAGCATCGATTCCGTGATCTCGATCTCGAGCCGATCGGGGCGCACGCCGGCTTGCGCAAGCGCCTGCACGATCGTCTGCAGGATGCCGGCATTGTTGAACTGCACCGCGGAGAAATTCACGGCCACGCGGATGTCGTCGGGCCATTCGGCAAGCGTCAGGCAGGCGCGGCGGACCACCCACTCGCCGATCTGGTGGATCAGCCCGGTCTCTTCCGCGATCGGGATGAAGTCGCTGGGCGAAACCAGTCCGCGCTCGGGATGCCGCCAGCGCAGCAGCGCCTCGAACCCGGTGATGCGGTTCTCGCCGATCTCGATGAATGGCTGATACACCAGGAACAACTCGTCCCGCTCGATTGCCCCTTCCAGATCCCGCCGCAACGCCAGGCGATCGCGCGCCGACTTGTCGTCGCCGGGTTCGAAGAAGCAGATCGTGCCGGGTCCTGCCTTCTTGGCGCGATACAGCGCGATGTCGACATGTTTCATGAGGTCGTGGGGCGTATTGCCGTCGCGCGGCGCCAGCACGATGCCGACGCTGGTTGCCCCGAACGCTTCGCGTCCATCGATCACGAACGGATCGTCGAAGGCGGCAACGAAACATTCGGCGATCTCGAAAGCGTCTTTCGGCCTGGTCAGATTGGCCATGATCAGCGCGAACTCGTCGCCACCGATGCGTGCAACATGTTCGGTGGCGCGGGTGCAGCGTTGCAGTCGCGCAGCCGCCTGGACCAGAAACTCGTCCCCGGCGGGATGGCCGAACTTGTCGTTCACCTCCTTGAAGCGATCGAGATCGAGCAGCAGCACGGCAAACTCCTCGCCGGTGCGTGCCAGCCGGTCAAGCGCGGCTTCCAGGGTTTCGTTGAAGGCAATTCGGTTGGGCAGCCCCGTCAGCAGATCCCGCCGCACGGTCCGCTCCGCCTCGAGCTGGGTGATGATGCGCCGTGTGAATTCGAAGGAGTTGACGAACACGGCGCGGAGCAGCACGAAGCCATAGATCGCGAGCAGGATTGCAACCAGCAGGTAGACGAAGTCGCCAATCCTGTACAGGCAGATCGTGGAGCCGATAAAGATCGGCGTGGTAAAGGCGATGGTGGCGATCGGGATGGTAGCGAAGGCGAGCGCGCCGCCCGCAAGCATTCCGGCGCAAAGACAGGTAATCACCAGTTGGCCGCCGTTGGAGGCGTTGGCAAAGAACGCCACCGGAACGATCGCCCACGCGGATCCCAGCACGAGTGCGTTTTGTACCAATCGATGCATGGTGCGGCGAGAGACGAACTGCGGCTTTGCAATTCGTCGCGACGCGCGTGACTGCCATCCGAGCCATATCGCGCCGCCGGCCACGGCCGCGGTCCAGGTGGTGGCAGGAAGCCAGTCCGCCGAGTGCCAGAGCGCGATCGCAAGTATGGTCGCGTTGCAGACGTTGGCCAGCATGAAGCCGACGGCATGGCCGAGCACAAGCGACATCTGCTCAGAGCGGATATAGCCGGCGCCCGTCTCGTCCGTTGCCGGTCCGCCGAACGCGGCGAGATCGCCGGCGAACAATTTTGAGAAATATGAGCTCAGATACGTCCGCATCCCTCGCCCTGCAGGCTTGGCCCCAAGGCGGGCGCCGATTGCGGAACCTCGCCGCAAAGCTTTGACAAACTATGAATTATGGAGGGTGCGGACATCGCAACAAGACGTTGTGATAACCGCGTGCGCGTGCATCGCTAACAAATCGATACAAATGCGCTTGACGGCGATCGGGCGCGGCGCTGCCGGCGGAGCGGCCAATCGAGCGTGGCAGTCAAGGCCCTCAGGCGAAGGCGCATGGCGATAAGTCTTTTCAAATTGTAGCTTTGTCTGTACCACCACAGAAAATAAAAACCTGGGGGAAACAAATGAACAATAACAGCGACAGCTTGGAATTTGATTACGTCGTCGTGGGCGCCGGTTCCGCCGGTTGCGTGCTCGCCAATCGCTTGAGCGCCGACGGCAAGAACTCGGTGCTGCTGCTCGAAGCGGGACCCAAGGACACCAACATCTGGATCCATGTCCCGCTCGGCTATGGAAAGCTGTTCAAGGAAAAAACCGTCAACTGGATGTACCAGACCGAGCCCGAGCCGGAACTGCACGGGCGCAAGGTGTTTCAGCCTCGCGGAAAAGTGCTGGGCGGATCGAGCTCGATCAATGGTCTGCTCTATGTGCGCGGCCAGCACGAGGATTACGACCGCTGGCGCCAGCGCGGCAATGCCGGCTGGGGCTATGACGAGGTGCTGCCCTATTTCAAGCGGGCGGAAGATCAGCAGCGCGGCGCGAACAAGTATCACGGCGCGGGCGGTCCGCTGCCGGTGTCGGACTGGCGGCATCACGATCCGCTGTCGGAAGCCTTTGTGAAGGCGGCGGACGAGGTCGGCATTCCCACCAATCCCGATTTCAATGGCGCGACCCAGGAAGGCGCCGGCTTCTTCCAGACCACGACGCGGCGCGGCCGCCGCGCCAGCAGCGCGTTCTCCTATCTGCGCCCCGCGATGAAGCGCGGCAATCTGCATGTCGAGACCTCGGCGCTGGCGCAGCGCATCGTCTTCGAAGGACGCCATGCGCGCGCGGTCGAATTCAAGCAGGAGGGGCGTGTCCGCACGGCGCGTGCGCGGCGCGAGATCCTGGTCTGCAGCGGCGCCTACAACTCACCGCAACTGCTGCAACTCTCCGGCGTCGGGCCGGCGGAGCTGTTGAGGAAGCACGGCATCGAGGTCGTGCTTGACCAGGCGGGCGTCGGCAATGATCTGCAGGATCATCTGCAGGTGCGGCTGATCACGCGCTGCCTGCAGCGTGTCACGCTCAACGACGTCGTCAATCATCCGCTGCGCCGCCTTTGGGCCGGTGCGCATTATGCGGCCTTGCGGCGCGGACCGCTGACGATCGCCGCCGGCACTTCGGGCGCATTCTTCAAGACCGATCCGCGGCTGGCGACGCCGGACATCCAGATCCACTTCATCCCGTTCTCGACCGACAAGATGGGCGAGAACCTGCACACGTTTTCGGGCTTCACCGCCTCCGTCTGCCAGCTCCGTCCCGAAAGCCGCGGCTCGCTTCGCATCAAAAGCGCGGACCCATCAATGCCGCCGGAAATCCGCATCAATTATCTTTCGACCGAGACCGACCGCCGCGCCTTCATCGACGGCCTCCGCATCCTGCGCAAGATCCTCGCTGCACCGGCGCTGAAGACCTATTGTGCGGAAGAGATCGAGCCGGGCCCGAAGACGGTTAGCGACGAGGATCTGCTCGATTTCTGCCGCCGCACCGGCTCAACCGTCTATCACCCGACCTCGACCTGCCGCATGGGCAACGATGCGCTGGCCGTCGTCGACCAGCGACTCAAGGTGCGCGGCATCGAAGGTTTGCGCGTGGTCGATGCCTCGATCATGCCCGACCTGATGTCGGGTAACACCAACGCGCCGACGATCATGATCGCGGAGAAGGCGTCCGACATGATTTTGGAGGATGCGCGTTAGTTTTGCGTAGCCCGGATGGAGCGAAGCGCAATCCGGGACTCTTCATTGCGGCGCCGAACCCCGGATTACGCTTCGCTCCATCCGGGCTACGGGCTGACGCATCCAGAAATTCTGCTGTCATCATCCGCGAAGGCGGATGATCCAGTACACGCAGGCCTCTCGGTTCTAATGAGCGCTGGCGGTTACTGGATGCCCCGTCGGAGCCTGTCATCGGGCTCGCCGAAGGCGAGACCCGGTGGCGGCGCATGACGGTGGGAGGGGAGTTCAGCCTCTAAACGCCCGCACCCGCTGCACCATCTGTTCGACATGGGCGATCGGTGTCTCCGGCTGGATGCCGTGGCCGAGGTTGAAGATCAGCCGGCCCTTGCCGTAATTCGCCAGCACATCGTCGATTGCGCGATCGAGCGCGTCGCCGCCGGCGATCAGCGCGAGCGGATCGAGGTTGCCCTGCACCGCGGCGCGGCTCTGCACGCGTTCGCGGATCATCGCCGGCTCCGCGGTCCAGTCGATGCTGACGGCGTTGACGCCGGTTGCTTCCACATAGGCGGGAAGCATGCCGGCAGCGCCACGGGGAAAGCCGATGATCTTGGCGTCAGGCATCTCTTTGCGGACGCCCTCGACGATTTGGCGCGCCGGCTCGATCGACCAGCGTTCGAATTCGCGCGGCGGCAACACGCCGGCCCAGGTGTCGAACAGTTGCAGGCAGTCGGCGCCGGCTTTCAACTGACTGACGAGATAGTGGATCGAATTCTCCACCAGCACGTCAACAATGGCGGCAAACGCTTGCGGGTGCCGATAGGCCATCATCCGCGCCGGTGCCTGATCGGGCGTGCCCTGGCCTGCGACCATATAGGTCGCGACCGTCCATGGCGCGCCGCAGAAGCCGATCAGCGCGATCCTGTCGTCGAGCTCGCGCCGCACGCGACGCAGCGCTTCATAGACCGGCTCGAGCTTCGTGAAGTCCGCATGCGCCGCTAGCGTCTTCACTTTTTCCGGCGTATCGAGCGGATCGAGCCGCGGGCCTTCGCCGGCCTCGAACCGCACCGAACGTCCCAGCGCATATGGAATGACGAGGATGTCGGAGAAGATGATGGCTGCATCGAAGTTGAAGCGGCGGATCGGCTGCAGCGTGACTTCGGCGGCATAGTCCGGCGTGAAGCAGAGATCGAGGAAGCTGCCGGCCTTGGCCCGCAACTCGCGATATTCGGGCAGATAGCGGCCGGCCTGCCGCATCATCCAGATCGGCGGGACCGGCTGGCGCTTGCCGGCAAGCACATCAAGGAGCGGCTTGGAAGAAGCTCGGGAATCTTGGGACAAGAAAGGTTCCTGCTGAAACGGCTGACATTTTGACGCTTCTGATACACGGCGCGCCGCTTCCGGCCAAGGCAGATCTGGAACTCCCGGAGAGCACGGTGCGTTGATTGGGCGCAAATGGAGGGAGCATATGGCTGAGAAATTCAATCCGGCGCCGCATGACAAGCATGCCGATGATCCGCGCGAGGCGCTCGCCGCCGACCGCGAGACGCACGAGAAGCTCGAGGCCGGCCTGGAACACACCTTCCCGGCGTCTGACCCCGTGAGCGCGGCCCAGCCCTCGCCGACCAAGCACGATGGCGAGAGCGAAGACCCGTCGCTCTGGGAAAAGGTGAAGGCGATGTTCCGCTAGCTGTCGTCGCGAACGAGCCTCCGTCGTCCTCGCGAAAGCGAGGACCCATAACCACAGGATCTAGTATTGGACTCGGAACAGCGTCCTGAGTTTTCTTCGAGCACCGGTGGTTATGGGTCCCGGGTCAAGCCCGGGACGACGGCCACATTTCAATAATGCGGCGGCCGCTCGTTGATCGGGGCGGCCGTATTGCTTTCGGCTTCCTGCAACTGCTCGCGCAATTCTGCCACCTGCCGCGTCAGCGCATCGATCTGCTTCCATTGCGCGGTGATGGTCTCGTTCAGCGTCTCGATCGTGTCGTCCTGATAGGCGATCCGCGTTTCCAGCGCATCGATGCGCTCGGCGAGTGTCTTCATATCAGTCGTCTTCGCGTCAGTCATGGGCGGTCTCTTTTCCGCGCTCGCGCAAGCCGTGGCCGAGCGCGACCCGTTCATCGAACACGAAACATTCGCCGCGCCAGCGGCTCTCCTGCTTCGGCATCTCTTCCAGATATTTCAGGATGCCGCCCTTGAGGTGGTACACTTCACCGAACCCGTGCGCGAGCAAAAAGCTGCTCGCCTTTTCGCAGCGGATGCCGCCGGTGCAGAACATCGCGATCTTCCTGTGCCTGGCCGGATCGAGCTCGCGCGCGGCAAAGTCCTTGAACTGTCCGAAACTCTTGATGCCGGGGTCGACCGCGCCCTCGAACGTGCCCAGCGCGACCTCGAAGGCGTTGCGGGTGTCGATCACAAGCGTGTCGGGATCCGCGATCAGCGCATTCCATTCGGCCGGGTCGACATAGATCCCGACCTGCCGCGTCGGATCGACGGAGGCATCGCCGAGCGTGACGATCTCCTTCTTCAGCCGCACCTTCATTCGCTGGAACGGCATCTCGGCGGCCGCTGAGAATTTCAGCTCCAGCCTGTCAAGCCGGCCGCCGAACAGCGCGCCGTGCCCCAGTTCCGCAATAAAGGCGTCGATCGCCTCAGCGCGTCCCGCGATCGTGCCATTGACGCCCTCGCTCGCCAGCAGGATGCTGCCCCTCAACCCGAGACCCGCAGAGATTGCGTGCAAGGGGTCGCGCAGCTCCCGGTAATCGGGCAGGCTGGCGAATTGGTAGAAGGCGGCGACTTTCAGCGGCATGGCGCGGATTTATCAGGCGGTTGGGCCAGCGAAAACCCTTAGTCGGATTTCCCGGCGCAACGCAGCTCTGGCATGCCAGCCATTGCCGAGAACGGCACGAATATGTCATGTAGCTCCCGCCCCGCCGGGAACTCCAATGCAGAACAACCAAGCGAGCTACCTTTAATGAGAAACTTCCATTTCGCCGGCCGCTCCACCGTCCACTCCCTCAACGGAATGGTGGCGACGTCGCATCCGGAGGCCGCGCTGGCGGCGATCGACGTGATGCGCGAGGGCGGCACGGCAGTGGATGCGGCGATCGCCGCATCGGCGCTGCTTGCGGTGATCGAGCCGCAATCGACCGGCATCGGCGGGGACTGCTTTGCGCTGGTGCAGCCGAGAGGCGAGGGCAAGATTACGGCCTATAACGGTTCCGGCCGCGCGCCGATGGCGGCGACCGCAGAATGGTATCTCGAGCGCAAGATCCATTCGGTGCCGCTCACTTCGGCGCATGCGGTGAGCATTCCCGGCGCTGTCGACGCCTGGCAGACGATCCTCAATGATCACGGCAAGTTCGGCCTCGACAAGCTGCTGCAGCCGGCGATCAAGGCCGCGGAAGAGGGGTATGTCGTCGCGCCCCGCATCGCCTTCGACTGGAAGAACCAGTTCGAGAAGCTGAAGAACGGCACCAACACCGAGCGCTATCTGCTGCCGCACGGCAAGCCCGCAGTCGCCGGCGACGTGATCCGCCAGCCCGAGCTCGGCAAGACGCTGCGCGCGATCGCGAAGGACGGTCCGAAGGCTTTCTACACCGGTGAGATCGCCGAGGACATGGTCGCGACGCTGCGCAGCATCGGCGGCCTGCACACGCTGGACGATTTCGCTGACCATTCGACCGAGGTCACCGCGCCGATCGGCACCATCTACAAGGGCTACGACGTCTGGCAGTGCCCGCCGAACGGCCCCGGGATCACGATGCTGGTGATGCTCAACATCCTCTCGCGTTTCGATCTCACAAAATTCCCCGCGCTCAGCGTCGAGCGTTTCCATCTCGAGGCGGAGGCCGCGCGCATCGCCTACATGATGCGCGAGCAGTACATCGGCGATCCCCGGCACGTCCATGTCGACGTCGCCGGCATCCTGGCCAAGGAATTCGCCGACGAATACATCAAGAACATCCGGATGGACCGGCTGCTCGAGCTGCCCAATGTCGCGCCGCCGATGAATCCGTCGACGGTCTACATCACCGTGGTCGACAAGGACCGCAACGTCTGCTCCTTCATCAACTCGATCGCGCATTCCTTCGGCTCGGCGATCGTCTCCAACAAGACCGGCATCCTCTTGCAGAACCGCGCCGGCGGCTTCCGCATCCAGCCCGGCCATCCCAATTGCATCGCGCCGGGCAAGCGTCCCTTGCATACGATCATCCCGAGCCTTGCGACCAAGAACGGCCGCGCGATCATGCCGTTCGGCGTGATGGGCGGGCAGTACCAGCCGGTCGGCCAGACCCGTGTGCTGACCAACATCCTCGACTATGGCTGCGACGTGCAGGAAGCGATCGACATGCCGCGCGGCCTGCATTACGAGGGCGTCTATCAGCTCGAGGACAGCGTGCCGGCCGCGATCGTCGAAGGCCTGAAGAAGATCGGGCACAAGACCACCAGCGTGGTTGCTCCGCTCGGCGGCGGACAGGCGATCTGGATCGACTGGGACAAGGGCACGTTGACGGGCGGTTCCGATCCGCGCAAGGACGGCTGCGCGCTCGGCTATTGATGCTGGGCGCCAATCCGAAAGGTGGTAACATGAACTTCACTCGACGCACCGTCGTCAAGACCATCGCTGCCGCCGCGGCCGCGATCTCCGTTCCGGCCCTGTCGAAGATGGCATCGGCCCAACCAGCAGGAAAAACCGTGACGACACCTTCAGGATTGCAAATCATCGACACCGTGGTCGGCACCGGTCCTTCACCGAAGCCCGGCCAGATCTGTGTCATGCATTACACCGGCTGGCTCTACGAGAACGGCCAGAAGGGCAAGAAATTCGACTCGTCGGTGGATCGCAACGAGCCGTTCGAATTTCCGATCGGCCAGCGCAAGGTGATCACCGGCTGGGACGAGGGCGTCGGTACGATGAAGGTCGGCGGGAAGCGCACCCTCATCATCCCGCCCAATCTGGGCTATGGCGCGCGCGGCGCCGGCGGCGTGATCCCGCCGAATGCGACGCTGTTATTCGACGTCGAATTACTAGCCGTGAAGTAGAGCTCTCTCTCCGTCATGCCCGGGCTTGTCCCGGGCATCCACGCTCTCTCGAGCGACAGGCCAATACGTGGATCGCCGGGGCAAGCCCGGCCATGACGAGCAGAAGCATCTGTTTCGTCTGGCCTATGACCGCGAGTTTCTGTAGCGTTACCGCGACAGTCTTTTTGAAGGCAGCAGAGATGAGCGGTACCCACGATCACTCCCATTCCCACGACCATGACGAACGCTGGAAGCACGACGGCGTCCGCGTTATTCCCGGCAACCAGCTCGATCCGAACGTGCCGTCGACGGCCGGCATGGACCGCAAGGCCGCGATCAACTTTGCCCGCGTCGGCGCGCAGAAGCTGTGGGCCGGCACCGTGACCATCAAGCCCGACGCCAAGACCGGCGCGCATCATCACGGCCATCTCGAAAGCATCATCTATGTCGTGAAGGGCAAGGCGCGGATGCGCTGGGGCGAGCATCTGCAATTCACGGCCGAAGCCGGCCCCGGCGATTTCATCTTCGTGCCGCCCTATGTGCCGCATCAGGAGATCAACGCCAGCCCGGACGAAGTGCTCGAATGCGTGCTGGTCCGCAGCGACGGCGAGGCGGTCGCGATCAATCTCGACATCGAGCCGGTGGAGAAGCCGGAGACGGTGCTGTGGGTCGATCCCGTCCACCGCCATCCCGATGAGAAGAAATGACGGCGAAGCCGCGATGTCATTATTGGGACCTCGCGGCGATGATGGCGTTAGAATTGCCGCGAGCGATACTGCTCGTACTCCAGCCGGCAGGCCTTGCTGAAGCCATGCAGGAGGTCGATGGCATGGTCTTCGGCCATGCCTCGCAGTTCGACGAAGGTCTTGTCGGGCTCGGTGTAGGTATCGAGGATTCTCTGCGCAACCCGTTCGGCCTCGTCGACAATCCCGGCGGATGACAAGACCCGCATCCGCGAGATCTTGGCATAAATCCCGACCAGATCTGAAATGTCGGGTTTCTCGTGCTGGAGCGCGTCGATGTAGCATTTCGATGCGATCTCGATGAATTCGCGATAGATGTCCTGCCGGCGCAGATTTTCGCCAGCAGACCATTGTGAATGCGCCATGGTGCGCTGGGTGAACCACGCCGCCGTTGCCGAGGTCAGGCCTCCGATGGCGGCACCGGCCAGTGCTGCAAAACCCGAGATCAAGGACGCGTCGGTCATGTGACGATCATGGCTGGACGATGTGCCTCGAAAGATGCTTCCGTCGTTGTCGACGTCGCGGTCGGTTCAGGAAGTCCAGGAAGCGCTGATCTTGGGGGCCTGGGCCGACCCTGCTTCAAGCCCGGTCTTCCAGTGCAGGCACTTGGTGGTTCGCCCGATCCCGGGGTTGAAGGCATTGCAGGGGTCCAGCGCCTTGTAGTGTTCGACCAGCGCAGGCTTCGCATGATAGAGATGGCCGACATTATGCTCGGCTGGATATTCGGCACCGCGCTGATCGAGCAGTTTCCACATCTGCTCTTCGATCGCCAGACAGTCATGTCCTTTCGCCACGATGTAGTCCTGGTGGAAGACGTGGCAGAAGAAGTGGCCGTAATAGAGCTTGTGCATAAGCTTTGCATCGATGTCGGGCGGCAGGCTTTCGCACCACTGCTCATCATTGCGGCGCAGCGCGACATCAAGGGCGACGATGTCTTCGACCTCGCGGGCGTGGACGGCGCGATAGCGCACCGCAGCGCCCGCAGCGGCGAAGCGGTGGAGCATCGCCTTGGCGCCTTCGTCCTTGCTGCAGGTGAAGAAGTCGCCATTCTTCGAGGGAAAGATCGACTTCAGATATTGCGATGCTTCCTCGATGCCGTCATCGCCCATCTGCAGGATCAGGTGATGTTCGAAGCGGTCGCGATAGTCCATCATTCGCTTGGGCAGGTGATGCGGAAACAGCGAGCTCGCAAATTGCATCATCCTGTCACTGAGGTGGTTCGGCAGGAAGGACAGGCGTTCGCAGATGCCGTCAAAGCGTCCCTTGATCGCGAACAGCAGCGGCAGCCAGGCAGTGCCGAGATAGTGGATCGCCAGAAAAGTATCCTTGCCGTATTTTTCCGCAATGTCGAAGGCCGTGCGGTGCAGATATTCACCGGAGATCGGCAACGACTTGAAGCTGGCCAGGACGTGCCGGCGGATCGTTTCGAGTTCGGAAGGATCGTTGGAGCCGATATAGAAGGCACCGGTTCGCTCGGTCCTGGCGAAAGTATCGAGCCGCACCGCCATCAGCATGACCTTGCCGGCGCTGCCTGACGCCTCGAACAGCCGGTGCGGATCGGCATTGAAGCGGGCTGCCGTCGGCGCGTCGATATCGCGAACATGAGTCGCATAGTCGTGGTCGGACGCAAGCCGGTTCGAATCGTTCGCGACGTCGGCCTCCGTGAAGGCTCCGCTTTCGAGCCTTTCCAGCGTCGCTTCGGGATCATTGCCGAGGTTGATGCCGAGATGGTTGACAAGGTGAACGTCGCCAGCTTCGTCCATCCGGGCGAACAGGGCGAGTTGTGTGAAGGCGGGGCCGCGGTGGATCAGGGCACCGCCTGAATTGTTGCAGATGCCGCCGAACACGGAGGCGCCGATGCAGGACGAGCCGATCACGGAATGAGGCTCCCGCCCCAGCGGCCGGAGCCGGTCCTCGAGCTGATAGAGCGTCGTGCCCGGCAGGCACACCACCTGCTTGCCGTCGTTGATGAGGTGGATGCCGGCGATCCGCATGGTGCTGATCAATACGATGCCACGGTCATAGTCGTTGCCGTCGGGCGTGGAGCCGCCGGTAAGACCGGTATTGGCGGCCTGCATGATCACGATCTTGTTGGCGGCGACGCAGGCCTTCAACACCCGCCACTGCTCGACGAGGGTGCCGGGGCGGACCACTGCGACGACCTGACCTTGCCCGAAACGGAAGCCGGTGCAGAATCTGCGGGTGCTCTCCATGCCGGTCAGCACATGGGATCTTCCGACGATACCGGAAAGACGCTTAAGAAGGGCGGCGTCATCCGTGACGCTCTCTTCGCCGTCGTCGGTCGAGTTGGGCAGCAATCGAACAGCAGACTCCATGGCTGAAGGCTCCAGTTATTGTAACGCAGCCGCTGCCTCTATTCGTAAAGCCGCCTTTTCCTGAATGTCAAAAACCAGGGGTGGGATTTCTGCGCCCATGACGCAAGCGTGATGCAAGACTACCGTGCAAACAGAAAAGGCGAGGCGGAGATGCCTACCGAATAGGCGCCGGATCGGCAGCGCAGCACAACGTTACGCGGCGCTGCCGATCCGCAAAGCTCACGCAAAAACGTGGTGGTCAATCGTCCCATTTGGCACCACGTAGCCGTAGCGCATGTTCGATGGCTCCGGCCCGGCCTTCTCGTACTCGGCTCGCATCATCGCGAAGCGGTCGCCCTTCAATTCCAGCATCGCGCGCTTGGGCTGGATGTCGTAGAGGCGGGCATTGTTGTCGCCGAAGATCGCGCGCTTCACCGGTCCGTCTGCAGGACCGAGCGGCGCATAGCCGAATTTCTTCTGCATCGCCTCGGGGATCTCGAGCCTTCTGAGGCCCTCGATCTGCCATTGCGGCGCGCCGGTCCAGAGCGAGTCCGAGCCCCAGCAGACGTGGTCGACGCCGAGACCCTTGATCAGCGTGCCCATCAGCGCGGCGCAGACATTCGGCTCGGCCACCAGCGTGGTGGCAAACAACTGCCCGACGTCGCCATAGACATTGTTGACGCTATACTGCGCCGGGATGTCCGCAAGGTCAGAGGTCCAGGCGATGCGGCCGGTGCGCTCGAACTCGGCGAGCGCCACCTTGGGGTCGCCGCCGACATGGCGGTAGGCGGAGTGATAGATGATGAAGTTGAGCTGCGGCCAGTCCTTCGCGGCTTGCCCGACATCGGCAACGTCGGCGAAGCCGCGCAGGTTCGGATATTGCTTCTCGATGCCCGGCGGGAACAGTCCCTTGTGCACGCAGACATTCTTGATGCCCGCCTTCACCATTTTCTCGTAACCCTTGTAGGCGACCTTCTCGTCGTCCATTCGCCACGGATAACGGCTGATCTCCTTGTGGGTGTTGTCGCCGATCGTGTAGCCCTTGCAGGACTCCGGCTTCAGCGCCAGCGCCGCATCGAGCTTGTCGAGCCAACCGGGCTGGCCGGGCGTGAAGATCGCGTGACAGAACACCCGCCGCGAGCCGGCCTCGTCGTTGATCTTCTTGCGCGCGTCCGCCATCTGCTCGTTGGTCAGGAACCAGTCCTGCTCAATGTCGGAGGGCGCCGACGAGATCAGCGCGATCTTGGTGTCAGAGTCGAGAAACATCTCCTTCTTGTAGTTGTTGAACTTCAGATCCTCGATGGTCTGCTCGTGCTCACTGAGCTGCTTGTTCCAACCCGCCTTGCCGACCGCCTTGCGCATCTCGACAAAGCCCATGATGCGGGTGTCATCGCGCAGGAAATGCGTGTGCATGTCCATGATGAACTGGTCTTTCAGCGTGTCCGCGCGCTCCTGCGCCATCGCAGGCGTTGCGGCTTCGGCCTTGCTCACCGCGAACAGCGGTCCATAGACCTCGTTCATCGCCACGAAGGCGGCCGCCATGCCGGCTGCGGTCTGGAAGAATCTCCGGCGGTCCATGCCTTGCTTGGCGCCGATCTCGTCGGCCATCGCGAGCAGCCGCGCCTCGACCTCGCGTTGCCGTTCGTTCTGCGGGTCGGGATAGAACTCGTCGCTGGAGACGATCTGGGTCGGGATCGGTGTCGGGTATTGGCAAAGTTCCGACGGCATCAAAGCTGCAAGTTCTTCTTCGGTGAGGTTGCTGCTCATGAAGTGCTCCCTGGATTGCGCCGGATTTTCTCCGGTCTCGCGGCAGCAAAGACTAGGCTCAGTTTTGCAAAGCGTCCGCGACTTCTTCCCGCGGCAATGTTCACAAACGCGTGCGCCGGGTTTTGCGACGCGCGCGGACGGCGCGATCATTTCCAGCTCTCTCGCAACGCCGCGCCAACGCTGCTAAAGTCGTGACCAACGATCGGACAGAGAATCCGAAACCACCGGGGAGACAAGCGATGGCGCGTTCCGAACACACGGTCCCACGGCGCACGGTCATCAAGGGTATCGGCGCCGGTATGGCCGCCGGCACAATCGGCGCGTCGCCGATGCGGGCCGAGACGCCGGTTCCGCCGCGAGGCGGGGAGATATGGAGCAGCGAATACTGGGCGAAGAAGGGCGACGTTCCGCTTTGGATGTACCGCAAGCGAATCGGCGCCCCGAAGGCCGGGGAGCCGTCACGGCCGGTGGTGTTCTTCGTTCACGGCTCGTCGGTGACCTCGCGGGTGTTCGACGTCAGCGTGCCCGGCAAGGGCGAATATTCCGTGATGAATGAATTCGCCCGCTATGGGTTCGACTGCTGGACCATGGACCACGAGAATTACGGCAAGTCGGGCCGCACGTCGGGCAATTCCGATATCGCCAGCGGCGTCGAGGACCTGAAAGCCGCGGTCGAGGTCATCGCCGGTGCGACCGGCCGGCAGAAGTATCATTTCGTCGGCGAGTCCTCAGGCGCGCTGCGCGCCGGCGCCTACGCCATGGTCGCGCCCGAGCGGATCGATCACCTGGTGTTCACGGCATTCACTTACAAGGGCGAGGGATCGCCGACGCTGGCAAAGCGCGCCGAGCAGCTTGACTATTACCGTTCGCACAACATGCGCAAGCGCGACCGCGACATGATCCGCTCGATCGCGACCCGCGACAAGCCCGGCACCTCCGACCCCGCCGTGATGGAAGCGCTGGCGGATGCGGAATTGCAGTTCGGCGACCAGATCCCGACCGGCACCTATCTCGACATGACCGCCAATCTGCCGGTGGTGCATCCCGAAAAGGTGCTGGCGCCGGTGCTCCTGATTCGCGGCGAACATGACGGCATTGCGACGGTCGCCGATCTCGAGGAGTTCTTCAACCGGCTGCCGAACGGCGACCGCCAGTTCGTCATCCTCCCCGGCACAGCCCATTAGGTGGTGCTCGCGATAAACCGGCAATTGTTCTGGCACGTGACGCGGTCGTTCCTGACCATGCCGACGCCGATCGCGACGTAAGGGCGCTTGGGTTCCCACCGCAAAAATTTCTTCACCCCCCTTGTCGGACTCGCGCCCGCCCATCCGTCCTTGGGCCGGACCCCATGCAAAGGAGCCCTTGATGTCCAAAATGATCTTCGTGAACCTGCCGGTCACTGACCTCGCCCGCGCGACCGCCTTCTATCAGGCGATCGGCGCGGCCAAGAATCCGCAATTCTCCGACGATACCGCTTCCTGCATGGTGTTCTCCGACACCATTCACGTCATGCTACTCACGCATGACAAGTTCCGGCAATTCACGCCCAAGAAGATCGCAGACGCAAAAACATCGAGCGAAGTCCTGATCTGCCTCTCGGCCGACAGCCGCGACGCCGTCGACGACATCGTCGGCAAGGCCACCGGCGCCGGCGGCAGTGCCGACCCCGGGCCGAAGCAGGATTTCGGCTTCATGTACGGCCGCAGCTTCGAGGATCTGGACGGTCACATCTGGGAAGTGATGTGGATGGATGTCGAGGCGGCCACCAAGGCCGCAACCGCCGGCGCTTGATCGTCGATCACGTAAAGGAGTTTCTCATGTCCAAGATTACCCCTTGCCTGTGGTTCGACGGCGAAGCCGAGGAAGCCGCCAAGCTCTACGTTTCGCTGTTGCCGGATTCGCGCATCGAGACGGTCCAGAAGAACATCATCGATGGTCCCGCCGGCAAAGCCGGTACAGTGCTGTTGGTGGAGTTCACATTGGCCGGTCAGCGCTTCATGGCGCTGAACGGCGGGATGCGAATGGAATATACGCACGCCGTCTCTTTCGTGATCGACTGCGCCGACCAGGCCGAAGTCGACCGGCTCTGGGACGCGCTGCTCGCCAATGGCGGCAAGGCCGAGCAATGCGGCTGGCTGAAGGACCGCTTCGGCGTCTCCTGGCAGATCGTGCCGAACGTCCTGCCCAAATATATCGGCGGCCCCGACAAGGCCGGCGCACAGCGCGCGATGCAGGCCTTGCTCGGCATGGTCAAGCTGGATATCGAAGGCCTGCGCCGCGCGTATGAGGGCACGTCAGCGGCGTGACACCAGCGCAAATGCGTAGGGTGGGCAAAGGCGCTCTTCGCGGCGTGCCCACCCTCAGCACTCTACTCGTGATGGTGGGCACGCTTCCGCCTTCGCTCTTCGAGCTACGGCGGACAAGTCGCTTTGCCCAGCCTACGCGTCTCAGTCCTACGACGTCGAGTTCTGGTGACGGTCGACGCGAAATAGTTCAATGCGGTAGACAGAAAAATCGGCGGCGCTCACAATTGGCTTTCTTGCTGCACCGCGATCGCCGAAGATATCGTGCCTGAATCACCTTCCGTTCCATTCGCGCGCACTGTTCTCACCGCGGCAAGCATCTTTATCGTCGCGCATCTCCTGCTCCTGATCGGCGTGACCGCGCCGGAAAAATTCTACTTCGACGAGGTGCATTACGTGCCGGCGGCGCGGCAGATGCTGGAGCCGGTGATGCGAGAGCCGATGCTCAACCCGATGCATCCGCCGCTCGCCAAGCAGCTCATCGCGCTGTCGATCAGGATTTTCGGCGACAATCCATTCGGCTGGCGCTATCCCGCCGCACTGTTCGGAGCGCTGGCGCTGGTCGCGGTCTATCTCGGCGGACTGGCGCTGTTCACCCGGCAGTCATCGGCGATCGCGGCAATGCTAATCGCGGCATTCAACCAGATGCTGTTCGTGCAGTCGCGGATCGCGATGCTCGATATTTTCGCGCTCGCCTTCAGCCTGTTCGCGATCGCGGCGTTCGCCTACGGCTTCAGGCGGGCGCGGCCGCAGCTTTACTTTGCGCTTGCCGGGATCGCATCCGGCCTCTCTGCCGCCTGCAAATGGAGCGGCCTGTTCGTGCTCGCAACCTGCATCGCGATCGTCGCCGTGATTCGGCTGATGCAGGGCTGGCGCACGCAGTTCGCCGATCCCAAGCCGGAGGACTGGTACCGGCCCGACCTCTGGCCCGATTTTCGTCCCCGTCACTTTGCCGCATGCTTCGTGCTGTTGCCCGCGATCGTCTATCTCGCCAGCTTTGTTCCGCTCTGCGGATTTTCGTTTCCCGATATCCTGGAGGCGCAGCGCCGCATCTTTGCCGACAACACCACCACCGCGATCACCGGCCACACCTATATGAGCCCATGGCCGTCCTGGCCGTTCCTGGTGCGCCCGGTCTGGTATCTCTTCGACAAGCTCGGTGACGACTGTATCGCCGCAGTGGTGCTGCTCGGCAATCCCCTGATCCTGTGGCCGGCGCTAGCCGCGCTCGCCGTGGCCTTGCTCGACTGGATCGTGGTGCGGCGGGCGGATGCGTCCCTGGTGCTGGCGTTCTATTTTGGTCCCTATCTCGCCTGGGCATTGCTGCCGCGCACGCTCGGCTTCATCTATTACTACCTGCCGGCCGCGACCACCGCGAGCTTTGCCCTGGTCTACGCGCTGACCCGCGGCCGGACTCCGCGCTGGCTGCTATGGGCCTTCGTCGCCATCGGCGCGCTGGGCTTTGCGGTCATGCTGCCGATCTCGGCGGCCTTCATCGGTACCTCGACGGCGACGTTCAACCACCTGATGCTGTTCCGGGGCTGGATCTGAGCTGTCGCGGCGGGCTTGACGTGCCGCACCCCCTCATGGATTTTGGCATGCAAAGGTAGGTCCATCGATCTGCTTCAAGGCAGTGGAACGACCGTCATGCTGGAGCGTCTCTTCGATTCGTCAACGCTTTCCCCGCACGGAATTTGCCTGCTGTGGGAACCTGGACTGATCTGGCTCCACGTCATCTCTGATGCGGTGATCGCGGCCGCCTACTTCTCCATCCCCGTGGCGCTCGCCATCTTCGTGTCGAAGCGGCGCGACGTCGCGTTCGGCTGGGTCTTCTGGGCTTTTGCGCTTTTCATCCTGTTCTGCGGCTTCACCCACGTGCTGTCGATCGTCACGCTCTGGGTGCCGATCTACGGCATCGAGGGCATCGTCAAATTGTTGACGGCCGCCGCGTCCATTGTCACCGCCGCCATGCTGTGGCCGCTGCTGCCGAAGCTCCTGGCGCTGCCCTCGCCGTCGCAGCTCCGCGAGGCCGAGGACTTGCTGCGACAGTCGCAGCAGGTGACTGGCGGCGTGGTGCACGATTTCAACAATCTCTTGACTGTTATCAGCGGCAACCTCGAAATCGCCGCGCGCAGCGTGCAATCGGACGGCGGCGTCAAGCGCGACCGGCTGGCGCGCGTGATCGGCAATGCCTCGACCAGCGCGCAGAGGGCGGCGCTATTGACACAGCAGCTCCTCACCCATGCGCGGGGCGAGCCGCCCGATCTCAAGCCCGCCTACCAGGCGCCTCTAACAACCGCCAACCCGGTCAAGGCGGACAGCGCGCCGGTGGTCGGCAGTGCCGGCAACGAGACGATCCTGGTGGTCGAGGACGAAGACAGCGTGAGGTCCTTCCTTGTGGAGACTCTGCAGGACCTCAACTACAAAGTCCGTGAAGCCGCCAATGGCTCAGCCGCGCTGGCACTGTTCAAGAGCGGGCGGTTCCATGTCGACCTGCTGCTCACCGACATCATCATGCCCGGCCTGAACGGCCGCGAACTGGCCGACGAACTGCACCGTATCCAGCCTAACCTGAAGGTGCTGTTCATGACCGGCTATGCGGGTAACGCCGTCGGCGACCAGGATCGGCCCGACGACGACGTATCGCTGTTGCAGAAGCCGCTGACGCAGACTGTGCTCGCGGCAAGGATCAGGGAAATGCTCGACAAGCCGTAGCCCCGTAGCCCGGATGAAGCGAAGCGTAATCCGGGTCCATTTCGCCGTGTCTCGAACATTTCCCGGATTGCGCTGCGCTTCATCCGGGCTACGGCGACTACATCACTGCGACGCCGTCTTGGCTTCCATGTTGACGACCTGAACCCGGTGGTTGGTCGGATCGAGCGGTGCGTTCGGATCTTTCGGCTTGCTCTTGCCGTAGCCGACGGTGACCAGGTTGGAGCCGTTGATGCCGTAGCGCTCGGCCAGGTATTTCTTGATCGTGTCGGCCCGCCGCTCGCTGAGCTCCTGGTTGTAGGCTTCGCTGCCGACTGCGTCGGTGTGGCCGGCGACTACGAAGGTCGAACCCTTCAGGCTCGGATTCGACAGCGCCTTGCCGAGTTCCTGCACGGCCTGTGCCGAGCTCTTGCTGATCTCGGCCGAATTGAAGTCGAAATGGATTTCGAGGTTGATCTGCGGCTTGGTCGCGGCGAGCTCGGCGATCTCCTGGCGCTCGCCGAGCGAGAGCGAGCGGGTCGGACGGTTGCGCAGGCTGTCGACGAACTTGGTCTCCTTGGCGGTCGCCGTGGTGTCGACCTGCTCTGGGCCGGTCGACAGGCCGCGGGTCAGCGGCTTGGATTTGAGGGCATTCAGGATCTGGTCGGCCCGGACGACGCCGTCGCCGGCGAACGCCAGGCCCGCCGTCATCGACAGCGCGGCGCCGATCGTCAGGATGGAAAGTCCATAAAAGCGGGTCATCGTCTTAAATCCTCTTTAAGTATGCGCCGGCCGGATTGGCTCGCCTGACGCTTTGATGCTCCGACGATAGGTCAGGTTCAAAGCCCGGAATGTGACCCAGATCACGTTGACGATCTATAGGGATACCCCTATATTCAGTTGTTGTCGTGAACAAGACGCCAAGTCAAAAGTCCTGCATCTTTCTCGGTTCCAGTCTGAAGGATCTGAAGCGATTTCCGGCAAAGGTGCAAAGCCGGGTCGGCTATGCGCTACATCAGGTCCAGAACGGAGATGAGCCGTTGGCTGCAAAGGCGCTGAAGGGCTTCGGCGGCCGAACCGTTTTGGAGCTTGTTGACGATTTTGACACCGATACCTATCAGACCGTTTACACGGTCCGGTTCGCGGATACCGTTTATGTGCTTATGCCTTCCAGAAGAAGGCAAGAAAAGGGATCGCGACGCCGCAGCGAGATATCGAGCTGATCAAAGCGCGTTTGCGTGATGCTGAATCGCACTACCGGACGCATTTCGGCAAAGGGCAAGAACGATGAGCAAGCGGAAGCTGGAAGCCTATCAGAGCAGCGGCAACGTGTTCGCAGACCTCGGTTTGCCGAACGCGGAAGAACGGCTGCTAAAGGCCAATATCGTGAACGAACTGCATCGGCTGATCAAAGATCGCGGGCTTACTCAAGTGAAAGCAGCCAAGCTCATCGGTATCCATCAGCCGGATCTGTCCCGCCTCCTGCGCGGCGATTTCGAGGACTACTCGGCGGGACGTCTCATGAAAATGCTGACGGTGTTCGAGCAGGATGTCGAAATCACCATGAAACCAAGCCGCAAGTCCGGCGCGCCAGGACGCATCATCTTCAAATCGGCCGCTGCCTAGTGACGACGCCATCTGCGGTGATCATGCGCTGGCAGGTGCGGAAATAGAAAGGGCGGCCCGAGAAGGCCGCCTTTGCGTCATGGACAATAGATCGGCCGACCGCCGCGACCGCTGGTCGCAGCTCGCTTCTGCTTCATCCCACTGCAATACAGGAAAAATAACTTTTCGCTGGAAACGCGGCCGCGAGCCAACGCGCATTGTGTTGGCCGGTGTCACGCCGGTTTCATTCCAAGGGAGATTTTTCCGATGCAACGATTGATCCTGGCTGCTGCGTTTTCGGCTGTTGTCTTTGCGCCTGCTTCAGCCAAGCTGATGGCCTGCACGACGGAGAACATGGCCAAGTCGACGGCCTCGATGAACACGATGCCGGAAGGGCCCGGCAAGATGGCGATGGCCAAGAGCATCAGCAAGGCCAATAGCGAGATGAGCAAGGGCAACATGCGCGGCGCCTGCAAGCACTACCTGGAGGCCCAGGCGGGCAAGTAATCCTCGAGACCGGTTTATGGCTTTGGCCGCGCCATCTGGCGCGGCCTTTTCTGTGCCCTGCGGCAGAATCCCGCTACATTGCGGGCGATGCCCCGCCCGATTCCATCCCACCCCCTGAGCAGGACGGACGCCCGCCACATCTGGCTGCACGCCCAAAGGCTCGACACGCCGGTGCCGTTTGGCGATGGGCCGGCCGCGGTGGCTGCCGCGGTTGAACATCTCGGCTACGTGCAGATCGACACCATCAACGTGATCGAGCGCGCCCACCATCACATCCTCTACAGCCGCATTCCCGATTACCGCCGCGCCGATCTGCGCCACGCCCAGGGCGTCGACAAAAGCGTGTTCGAATACTGGACGCATGCGCTCTCTTATGTGCCGGCCGGGGATATCCGCTTCTTCCTGCCGGCGATGCGGCAGCACAGGCGGGAGGGCCACAAATGGTTCAATTCGGTCACGCCTGCCGACATGCGCAAGGTGATGCGCCTGATCCGCCAGGGACCGCTCACCATCCGCGACATCGACGACGACGTGCTGGTGGAAAAGGAGCATCTCTGGCAGAGCCGCAAGCCGTCGAAGCGCGCGTTGCAGCTCGCCTTTTACACCGGCGTGCTCACGATCAGCGAGCGCAACGGCATGCTGAAGACCTACGACTTGACGGCGCGGCATTTCGGCTGGGACAAGCCGCCGAAGCCGGCCTCGCCGCGCGAGATCACCGCTTATCTGCTCGACCGCGCGCTGCGTTCGCAGGGCGTCGTCAGCCTGGATTCGATCTGCCATCTCGATGCGCCCAGCAAGAAAGCGGTGCGACTCCTGATCGAGACCCGCCTTCGCCGAGGGGAGCTGGTGCCGGTCGCGCTCGAAGGCGCCGGCAAGCAGGAGCATTGGGCGCGTCCGGAGGCCCTGCAGCCGGTGGGCGAGGGCGATCCCGCGCTGGTCCACATCCTCTCGCCATTCGATCCGCTCATCATCCAGCGCAAGCGCACCGAACTGTTCTTCGGTTACGGCCACCGCTTCGAGGCCTATGTGCCGAAGGACAAGCGCCTGTTCGGCTATTTTGCGCTGCCGGTCCTGGTCGGCGATGAGATCGTCGCCGCCATCGACCTGAAGACGGACCGGCCGAACAAGAGGCTGCTGATGCAGAAATGGAGCTGGGTCGGCAACGGCGCCAAGCGGGGCGCCCGCAAGGCGCTCAAGCCCCGCATCGAAGAAGAACTGCATCGCTTCGAACGCTTCCAACTCGCTAACTGAATTGAGGGTGCGCAGAGCCATTGGCTCGCAATGACGGATGATGTCCGTTCGCCCTTTCTCCGCTGTCATTCCGGGATGCGCCGCAAGGCGCAGGCCCGGAATCCATTGCGCCACGTGCGCCGGCGGAGCCATGGATTCCGGGTTCGATGCTGCGCATCGCCCCGGACGACAGCGAGTGACTAACTCGCCCTACTGAGTTTCGTCTCGGGAACCCGCGGCCTCCCGGCCGGTTAGTTTGTTGCGACTAATTTCAGGGAGGCATTATGGGCAAGGATAAATCGATTCTTGACAAGATCACGGATACGGTGAAGGGCGTCGCCAGCACCGCCAGCGAGGCATTGAAGCCGGACGAGACGGACATGAAAACCGACGAGCGCACGGCGACCTATGTCCCGCTCGCCGCCGACGGCCTCGTCTCCGATCCGATGGTGCCGCCGATGGCAACGGCCCCGCCGCGCAAGCGGCGCGCCGCACCGAAGCCGGCGGCAGCGAGCGCAAGACGGACGGCGGCCGCGGCAAAGAAGGCCGTGAAGAAAAGGTCGGCCAGCAAAGCCGGCAAGAAATCCGCCAAGAAGCGCTCGGCCAAGGCGGCCAAGAAGACGGCGAAGAAGACCAAGGCCGCGAAGAAGACGCGTAAAGCACGGCGGTAGGCTTCAACTGCAGCGGTCATGCACTGTAGCCGTCATGCCCCGCGCAGGCGGGGCATCCAGTAATCACCGGCAGCAGTGATTGAGCTGAGCGGCCGCAGCTTACTGGATCGTCCGCCTTCGCGGACGATGACGGCAGCTATTGGCTCTTGGCGAAAGCTAACACCGCACAACGATCCAACGCCACGCCCAGCAAAATGCCCGCGGCGAGGCGACGATGTTCCATGCCGAGAAGATGCGGCCGAGCGACAGCGCGCCGGCGGTCGTCAGCCTGAAGGCATCGAGCCACGGCGTGTGCACCAGCCGAAACAATTCCACAGCCACCGCGATCGCAAGCGCGATCGAGGCCACCGTCCACCGTGACCATCCCGGCGCGGCAATCGCGACCAGGAAGAATACCATCGTCCCCCACAACAGCGAGCCGCCATACTTCACAACGAACGCCGGAAGCCCCACGCCGAAGCCGAACCGGCGCAGCGCCAGGCCGGCAATGATGATCGAAAGACAAAGCAGGATGCGGACAATCATGAACGGGCAAGCCTTGTGGAGACGGAGCTAAAGCTTAGGGCCGCCGCCGGGCGCAAGCTCGCACCCGAGGCCGTGCGCGCCCCACCCCGCGGACGAGCCTTTGTCACAATTCCGATTGACACCGTGCGCCCGATGCTCAAAACCCCAAGGCAATAGCAATAACAGCCCTCGGGGGGACACCCATGAGCCAGACCACCACACTTGCCGCCGCCGCGAGTGCGAAGAGCGAGATCGAGACCTCGACCATCCGCGCCATCTCGGCGCGCCTGATCCCGTTCCTGGTGCTGGCCTACTTCTTCTCCTATCTCGACCGCGTCAATCTCAGCTTCGCCGCGCTGACCATGAACGCGGACCTGAAGTTCTCGCCGCTGGTGTTCGCCTGGGGCGCCGGTATCTTCTTCATCGGCTATTTCATCTTCGAGGTGCCGAGCAATCTCGCGCTGGAGAGATTCGGCGCCAGCCGCTGGATCGCCCGCATCATGGTGACCTGGGGGGTGATCTCGGCGCTGATGGCGACCGTCAGCGGCGAGCGAAGTTTTCTTGTGCTGCGCTTCCTGCTGGGTGTGGCGGAGGCCGGCTTCTTCCCCGGCATCATCCTTTATCTGACCTATTGGTATCCGGCCGAATACCGCGCCCGCTTCATGGCCGCGTTTGCGGTCGCCGTTCCCGTGTCCACCGTGATCGGCGCGCCGATCTCCGGGCTTTTGCTTGGGCTTGACGGCGTGATGGGGCTGAGGGGCTGGCAGTGGCTGTTCATCATCGAGGGCATCCCCTCGGTCCTGCTCGGCATCGTCACCTGGTTCTATCTGACCGATAAGCCGGAGAAGGCGAACTGGCTGACCGCGGAGCAGAAGGCGTGGCTGAAGGCAAAGCTTGACGCCGAGGCCGCGGCCAAACAGGCGGTGCGGCATTTCACGCTCGGCGAGGCGCTGTCCTCGCCCAAGGTGATCACGCTGAGCCTGATCTATTTCGGCTTCGTCGGCGCGCTCTATGGCATGCAGTTCTGGCTGCCGCAGATCGTGAAAGCGTTCGGTCTCACCAACGCGCAGACCGGCTTCGTCACTGCGATCCCCTATCTGTTCGGCACCATCGCAATGGTGTTATGGGCGCGGCACTCCGACGCCAGCCGGGAGCGCGTCGCCCATGTCGGCGGACCGCTGTTGCTCACGGCGCTCGCGCTCGGCGTCTCCAGCTACCTCACCGATCCCATCATCACCATGGTCGTGCTGACGGTTGCGGCGATCGGCATCTTCTGCACCTTCGCGGTGTTCTGGACCTTGCCGACCGCCTGGCTCTCCGGCACCGCGGCAGCCGGCGCGATCGCGCTGATCAACTCGATCGGCAACCTCGCCGGCTTCGGCGGACCCTATCTGATCGGCTGGGTCAAGGACGCCACCGGCAACACCTCGACCGGCCTGCTCGTGCTGTCGCTATTGCCGCTCGCAGCCGGCCTCCTCGTCATCCTCGGTGGCCACGAGACCAAGACCGAGTTCGCCAACGCGAAGTAGCGCAAAGCATTGGGTAGGGGTGGGCAAAGCCAACGGGTCGCGCGAACGCGCGCCCGATGACAGGCTCCGCGTGCCCACTATCCACGAGCGGTGCAAGAAGGGTGGGCACGCTGCGCTTTGCCCACCCTTCTGTAACGGGCCTGGATCAGTCAATCCCTTTTGCGTCATC